>JAJAZN010000257.1 GCA_026785685.1 Thermoleophilia bacterium | reverse complement strand
GCATTACGGTCAGGAAGGGGATCACGAGCAGCCCGACGAGCGCAAGGGGCGTGCCGAAACTCATCTGCGCTTGCCTCCAAGATGCGATACGAGGTCACGCAGCCAGTCGCCCTCCGTCGAGAGCACGACGTGCGCGGCGCGAGCGCTCGCAAGATCGTCGGCGACGCTGCGGCGCTCGAGGGCTGCCGCCTCGGCGAACCGCGAGCGCAACCCTGGGTCACCCGTATCGACACGAAGGTGCGCACCCGACTCGGGATCGGAGAACCAGACCTCGCCGACGTCGACGAGATGATCCTCACGAGGATCCCGGATCTCGACCGCGAGGACGTCGTGGTGGCTCGCGAGGTCGACGAGCTGGGAGCGCCAATCCCGCGGGCCCCGAAAGTCCGAGACGACGGCGACGAGCGAACGCTGCCGGGCGACGGCTCCGAGGGTTGTGAGAGCCGGCTGGAGCTCCGGTGCAACACCGCGTCCCGCTCCTTCGTCGCCGAGTGCGAGCAAGAGCCCCACGAGGCCGGCTCGGCCCTGGCGCGGGGCGAGCGGCACGGGACTACCGCCGCCGAACGGAACGAGACCGACACGATTTCCCCTCACGCTGGCTGCGTGCCCGAGCGCAAGCGCGACGCCGAGCGCGACGTCGGCTTTGCGCCGATCCGCCGTCCCGAAGTCCATCGACGGGGTGCGGTCGAGCACGACCCAGGTCACGAGTACCCGCTCCGCGAGCTGCACACGGATGTGGGGCTCCCGCGTGCGCGCCGTGACGTTCCAGTCGATCAGCCGGACATCGTCACCCGGCACGTACGGACGAACCTGGGCGAGCTCGCTTCCGCGCCCGAGCAGGCTCGAACGGTGGTCGCCCGCGAGCAGACCGTCGACCCGGCGGCCGATGGAGAGCTCGAGCACGCGAAGCAGCGGCTCTGGCATCGGCCCGGGGCCGGGGCGCTCCGGCGTCTCGACGACACCGATCGCCCGCAAGCGGGTCATGCGGCGACCGGCCTCCCGAGCGCGAGCGCCGGCGCCGCGACAGCCTCGAGGACTGCCTCGAGGACATCGTCGGCAGTCCGCTGCTCTGCGAGGGCGCGGTAGGTGAGTACGAGCCGGTGCCGAAGGGCGTCCCTCGCGAGGGAGCGCACATCCGTACCGAGGACATAGTCGCGGCCGTGGATGAGCGCGAGGGCACGGGCGCTCTGGACGAGCGAGATCGGGCCACGGGGGCTCGCCCCGTACTCGACGAGCCCGGCGATCTCGCCAAGCCCGAAGGCCTCGGGGTTGCGCGTTGCCTCGGCAAGGGACACCGCGTACGCGATGATCGAGGGGTCGACGTAGACGTCGAGAACGGCGCGCTGGAGCTCCTTCAGGGACTCGATCGCGAGAACCTCCCGGACCGCCGCCGAATCGACAAGAGACCGCTGCACGACGGTGAGCTCTTCGTCGCGTGTCGGGTATCCGACAACGACCTTGAGCATGAACCGGTCGACCTGTGCCTCGGGCAAGGGATACGTGCCCTCCGACTCGATCGGGTTCTGGGTCGCCATCACGAGGAAGGGATCCGGAACGCGGAGCGTGTCGTGGCCGATTGTCACCTGGCGCTCCTGCATCACCTCGAGGAGTGCCGACTGCACCTTCGCTGGAGCACGGTTGATCTCATCCGCAAGGAGGAAGTTGCAGAAGACCGGGCCTTCCTCGGTGTCGAAGCCCCCCGTGTCCGGTCGGTAGATGCGCGTCCCGACGAGGTCGCTCGGCACGAGATCGGGTGTGAACTGGACGCGCTTGAAGCTGCCTCCGAGAACAGCTGCGGTCGTCTTGATCGTTAGCGTCTTGGCGAGCCCGGGGACACCCTCGATCAGGAGGTGACCACCGGCGACGAGGCAGACGAGCACACGCTCCAGCATCTCGTCCTGACCGGCAATCACCCGCTTGATCTCGACGAGCGCTTCTTCGAGCTGCCCGCGGTGATCGACGGATACGGGTGCATCTGGAATCTCGGGTGTTGACATCGGCTCCTCCTGCTCGGTGACCTCGGCGCTAGGAGGAGCGTAGATAGGGGGCCGGAGGAGCCGAGTGAATCCCCGGTTAAGCATCCGAACGTAGGATCGACTCATGGATCTCCACGACACGCCCAGCGAGGCGCAATTCCGCGGCGACCTGCGTTCATGGCTCGCCGGGAACCGGCCGGGTGCGACCGACGACGACGCGCCGTCCCCGACAGAGGTGCTCAGGGATTGGAGCCGCCGTCTCTACGCGGCGGGCTACAGCGGCCTAACGTGGCCCGTGGAGCACGGCGGCGGCGGCAAACCCTACAGCTACCAGGCGATCTTCCACGAGGAACTCGCGCGGACCGAGGCCCCGCAACACCTCGGCGTGATCGGGCTCGGGATGGCCGGGCCGACGATCATCGCCCACGGCACCGACGCCCAGAAAGCGAGCCGTCTCGCACACGTTCTCTCCGCGGCGGAGATCTGGTGCCAGGGCTTCTCGGAGCCAGACGCCGGTTCCGACCTGTCGGCGGTGAGGACGAGCGCGCGGCTGGAAGGATCCCATTTCGTCATCGACGGCCAGAAGGTGTGGTCGTCCTACGCGCATATCGCCGATTGGTGCCTGCTCATCGCGCGCAGCGACGCCGCCTCCGAGCGGCAAGTGGGACTCACCTGCTTGATCGTCGACATGCGCTCGCCCGGCATCGAGGTCCGACCGCTCCGCCAGATCACGGGCGAGGCGGAGTTCAACGAGATCTTCTTCTCCGGTGTCGAGGTTCCCGTCGAGAACGTGATCGGCGAGATCGGCGAGGGCTGGCACGTCGCCATGACGACGCTCCTCCACGAGCGCGGCACGCTGGGCTTCGCCCTCACCGCAAGCCTCGAGGTCGTGATGCGACGGCTGATCGAGCTCGCGCGCGATCGCGGTGCCACGGCGGTTCAACGAGACGCGATTGCGCGAGAGTGGATCGAGCTCGAGGCGCTCCGCTACACGGCGTACCGCTCCCTCTCCGACCTCATGAAGACCGGCGTACCCGGCCCCGAGGGGGCGATCCTGAAGCTGCAATGGTCTGAGGCGAATCAGCGCGTGACGAAGCTCGCGCTCGAGCTGCTCGGATCGGACGCCCAGCTCCTCGCGGGGAACGCGCCCTACGGAGGCTACTGGCAATACCAGCAGCTCCGCAGCCGCGGCAACACGATCGAGGCCGGAACGTCGGAGATCCTGCGGAGCATCATCGCCGAGCGCGTGCTCGGGCTCCCGAGGTCTCGCTGACATGGATTTTTCGCCCACGCCCGAGCAGGAGGAGCTTCGCGCCCAGGCGCGGGCCTTCCTGGCCGGGAGCCTGCAGCCTTCCTGGGATGAACTGGCCGAGCTCGGCTGGACCGGCGCATCCGTGCCCGAAGCCGAGGGAGGCACAGGGCTCGGGTTTCTCGAGGAGGCAGTGCTCTTCGAGGAGCTCGGCCGAGCGATCACCCCGACGCCCTTCCGGTCAACCGTCGCGGTCGTCCTTCCTGCGCTCCCGCCTGACCTCCAGGGGGAGGTCGCGCGAGGAGAGGCGAGCTGGACGCTCGCAACCGGGCCGCTCGTCCAGGATCTCGACACGGCGACGCGGATCGCGTACGTCGGCGGCGACTCGATCTGGGAGCTGGAAGGGGCCGAGCGAGAGATCCTGCTCACGAACGACGAGAGCCGCCCACTCGGGGTGGTCACGGGTGGGAGTGCTGGGCGGCGCCTTGGGAGCTCGAAGCTGCTGCCGCTCCTACGCACCCGCTCTCTGACTTCTCTCGCACTCGAGGCGTGTGGCGTCGGTGCGCGTGCGCTCGAACTGGCCGTCGACCACGCGAACGAGCGCATCCAGTTCGGCAAGGCGATCGGCAACTACCAGGCCGTCTCGCATCCGCTCGCGACGACACTCGTCGAGCTCGAGCTCGGCCGGTCGCTCGCCCAGTTTGCCGCGTGGTGCGTGGCAGAGGGAGACGACCGGGCGCCTGTCGCCGCCGCGGCGGCAAAGGCTCATTGCGCCGACGCTGCCGTCGCAGCGTGCGAGCGGTCGATCCAGACCCACGGCGGCATCGGGTTCACGTGGGAGCACGTCCTGCACCGCCTCTACAAGCGTGCGCTCGGGATTCAGGCGTGGGACACTTCGGGCGAACGCCTGCGGGCAGAGATCGCCGATCACCTACTCGGAGGAGGGCTCTGATGGACGGCCTGATGATCGACTACCAGCTCAACGTGCCGGCCATCCTGCGCCGCGCTGAGCAGCTCTTTGGCTCGAGCGAGATCGCAAGCCGCCTCCCTGACAAGAGCTGGCATCGCTACACGTACGCGGACTTTGTAGGACGGGCGAAGCAGCTCGCGCTCGCGCTGCGAAACGAGTTCGGACTCGTCGACGGCGATAGAGTCGGAACGTTCGCGTGGAACCACCACGAGCACCTCGAGGTCTACCTTGGCGCTCCCGCCGGCGGCCTTGTCACGCACACGCTGAACATCCGGCTCCATCCCGACGATCTCACGTACATCGCGACGCACGGCGGCGACCGCGTCCTGATCGCCGACAAGGTGCTCTGGCCGCTCGTCGAGCAGTTCAAGGATCGCGTCGGCTTCGAGCACGTCGTCGCGATCGGCGACGGGCCGACGCCTGACGGCGCAATCGACTTCGAGGAGCTGCTCGCAACTCAAAACCCTGCCGACTGGATCGATCGCGACCTCGACGAACGAACAGCGGCAGGGTTGTGTTACACGAGCGGGACGACCGGGAGGCCGAAGGGCGTCCTCTACTCCCATCGCTCGATCGCGATCCATGCGCTCACCCTGAGCGGCGCGCTCGGCATGACCTGTAGCGACGTGTGCCTCCCCGTCGTCCCGATGTTCCACGCCAATGCCTGGTGCTTCCCGTTCTCCTCGACGCTCGCCGGCGTCAAGCACGTCTACCCTGGCCCCCATCTCGACGGCGTCTCGCTGCTCGAGGCGTTCGAGGGCGAGAAGGTGACGGTCACCGCGGGCGTGCCGACGATCTGGGGTGGAATCCTCAACGCGCTCGATGCCGAACCGGATCGGTGGGATCTCTCCGCGATGCGGACGATGACGATCGGCGGAGCTGCGCCACCTCGCGCGCTGATCGAGGGCTTCGGTGAGCGGCACGGACTCCACATCACGCATGGCTGGGGGCTCACCGAGACGTCCCCCGTGGGCACGATCTCGGGCGTCGCGGGGCAGGAGGCGGGGCTCGATCCGCAGGCGGCGTACACGAAGCGAGCGCAGCAGGGGCCGCCAATCCCGTTCGTCGAGATCCGCGCCAGGGGCGAGAGCGGCTTCGTTCCGTGGGATGGGCTCTCGATGGGAGAGCTCGAGATCCGGGGGGCGTCCGTTGCGTCGGCCTACTACGACTCACCGGAAGGCGCCGACCGGTGGACCGATGACGGCTGGTTCAGGACCGGGGACATCGCCACGATCCACCCTGACGGGTACGTCGAGATTCAGGATCGCGCAAAGGATCTCGTCAAGTCCGGGGGCGAGTGGATCTCGACCGTCGCGCTCGAGAACGCGCTGATGGCCCATCCGGCGGTGCTCGAGGCGGCGGTCATCGCCGTGCCCGACGAGAAGTGGACCGAGCGCCCGCTGGCCGTTGTCGTCTTCCGCGAGGGTCAGGCCGCCAACGACGACGAGCTACGCGACTTCCTCGCTCCGAACTTTGCCAAGTGGTGGCTGCCCGAGCGGTTCGAGGCCGTCGACGAGATCCCGAAGACGGCGGTCGGCAAGTTCCGCAAGACTGCGTTGCGCGAGCGCTTCAGCTAAGGAAGGAAGCCAGGAATGTTCATCAGCACCGAGCACCAGGGCGCAGTCGCGCTCGTCACGATCGACAACCCGCCCATGAATGCGCTGTCGCGTGGGCTCCTCTCCGAGCTCGAGGCCGAGATCGACCGCCTGGACAACGAGGACGCTACGCGGGCGATCGTTCTCCGCGGCGGCGGCGAGCGTGCGTTCGTCGCGGGTGCCGACATCAAGGAGTTTCCCGCGACGCGGGAGGCAGACGGCGAGGGAAGCTCGGCCCGCGGAATCCACGCGATCGGCCACCGCATGGACGCTGCCCGGACACCGTTCGTCGCGGCGATCCAGGGCTATTGCCTCGGTGGCGGACTCGAACTTGCGATGTGTTGCGACGTGCGCGTCTGCGCCGACGACGCGAAGCTGGGTCAGCCCGAGTCGAAGCTCGGGCTCATCCCGGGCGGCGGTGGGACGCAGCGCCTGCCCCGGCTCATCGGCATCGGCCGCTCCAACTTTCTCACTATCGGCGGCGAGCCGATCGACGCCGCGACGGCCTACGACTGGGGGCTCGTCGAGAAGGTCGTCCCGGTGGCCGAGCTGATCGATTCGGCCATCGCGGTCGCCTCGACGTTCGCCGCTCGCTCACCCCATGCCGTTGCGGTGCTGCGGGAGCTCGCGCGCACAACGAGGGATCTCTCGCTCGAGGAGGGCCTCCGGCGCGAGGCCGACGCGTTCCGCCGCTGCATCGTGAGCGAGGACGGCACCGAGGGCGTCGCCGCGTTCCTCGAGAAGCGCGCGCCGAACTTCACGGGGCGTTAGCCGAACTCCCAGGCGTCACCCGACGCGTAACCCTTCAGAATCCTGCGGGCAACGACCATGCGATGCACCTCGTCCGGTCCGTCATAGATCCGCCCTCCACGTGCATGCATCGCCATCTGCGCGAGCGGCGTTTCGTCGGTCAGTCCGCGGGCACCGTGCACCTGGATCGCACGGTCGATGACGTCGTTGAGTACTTCCGCGGCATAGAACTTGAGCAGTGAGACCTCGACGCGCGCCTCCGATCCCTCGTCGATCTTGCGTGCTGTGTCCATCGTGAGCAGCCGGCACGCCTGAATTCCCGCCGCGGAGTCGGCGATCCAGTTCTGCACGGTCTGCTTGTCGGCGAGCGGCCCACCGAACGCCTCCCGTTCGAGCGCGTAGGAGCACATCAGGTCGAACGCTCGCTGCATCTGACCGAGCCAGCGCATGACGTGGTGGATGCGACCGGGGCCGAGGCGCTGCTGGGCGATCTTGAATGCGTCCCCGCGGCCGCCGAGTGTGTTTGCCAAGGGCACCCGCACAGCCGTATACCGAACCTCGCAATGCGTATTCCAGGCGCGACCCTCGTGCCCCATCACCGAGATCGGACGCACGACTTCGAGGCCGGGCGTGTCGGCCGGAACGAGAATCATCGTCCCTCGTTTGTAGGTGTCGGCGTCCGGATCCGTGATCGTAAAGACGATGCCGAAGCTCGCTCCGTCCGCTCCTGTCGAGAACCACTTCAGACCATCGATCACCCATTCGTCACCGTCGACGACGGCGCGCGTCTCGAGCAGCCGCGGATCGGATCCCGCGACGTCCGGCTCGGTCATCGAGAAGAAGGATCGCGCGCGCCCCGCGATCAGCGGCTCGAGGAACTCCGCCTTCTGCTCGGACGTGGCGAGCAGGTGCAGGATCTCGGCGTTGCCGGCATCGGGCGCCTGGCAGCCGAAGACGAGTTGTGCCCAGTAGGAGCGCCCGATCGCCTCGTTCAGGCACGCGTAGTAGAGGAACCCTTCGCCCGTGCCGCCCGCCTCGGCGGGCATGTGCGGAGCCCAGAGACCGGCATCGCGGGCGCGCTGCTGCAGCGAGGTAATCACCTCGAGCGATGCGTCGTCCTCGCTATTGAGCGCGCCTTCCGCCGGGATCACGTGCTCCTCGACGAAGGCGCGGTACAGCGCTCGGCGCTCCGTGTAGCCCTCGGGAAAAAGGGACGTGCTCACACCAGTAGGATCAGCCACATGCGCCTCGCTCTGCAACTCGGGTACGACGATCCCCTCGGCGGCATCGCCCTCGCGCAGGAGGCCGACCGACTCGGGTTCCATTCCGTCTGGACCTCGGAAGCCTACGGGACGGACGCAGTCACGCCGATGGCATGGGTCGCTGCGACGACCGAGGAGATCCGGGTAGGTAGCGCGATCATGCAGATGCCCGCACGCTCGCCGGCTGCAACGGCGACGACGATCGCCACGCTGGACATACTCTCGGGCGGCCGCGTCCTCCTCGGGCTCGGCACCTCGGGACCTCAGGTCGCGGAGGGCTGGCATGGCCAGGCCTGGGGCAAGCCACTCACACGGACGCGCGAGTACGTCGAGATCGTGCGTACGATTCTCCGTCGCGAGCAGCCGCTCGAGCACCACGGTGAGCACTACGACATCCCCTACACGGGTCCGGGTGCAACGGGCCTCGGCAGGCCACTGAAGATCATCATCCATCCAGCGCGAGCCGACGTGCCCATCTATCTCGCCGCGATCGGCCCGAAGAACGTTGCGCTCACCGCGGAGATCGCCGACGGGTGGCTGCCGATCTTCTTCTCCCCGGAGCGCTCCCCGACAGTCCATGGACCCGCACTCGAGGAGGGCTTCGCGCTCCGAGGCGGGCGCCCCGCCGACTGGGATCTCGCACCACTCGTACCTGTCGTGATGGGGGACGACGTCGTCGCGTGCCGCGACTTCCTCAAGCCGATGCTGGCGCTCTATATCGGGGGCATGGGTGCGCGCGGGCAAAACTTCTACAACCGCCTCGCGGAGCGCTACGGCTTCGAGGCTGAGGCCTTCGAGATCCAGGATCACTTCCTCGAGGGGCGCAAGCAGGAGGCTGCTGCCGCCGTGCCTGACGCCCTCGTCGACGAGATCGCGCTCGTTGGTGACCGCGCACGGATGGCCGACCGTCTCGCGGCCTGGCGCGAGTGTGGAGCGACCACGCTCGTCCTGCAGGCACGACAACCCGAGGCGCTGCAGACGCTCGCGGAACTCGTGGGGTGAACGAGGCACTTCGCGAAGCGCTGGCTGCCGCCCTCGGCTCGCCCGTGACGGCGGCGCGGCAACTCGCGGGGGGCGCCTCGAAGGAGGCGTGGGCCGTCTCGACAGGAGACGGCAGAGAGCTTCTGCTCCGTCGCGCGGGAGGTGGCGTGATGCACCTCGACTCGCTCTCTCTCCGGCAAGAGTTCGAAGTGCTCATCGCCGCCCGGAACGCAGGCGTCCGTGTCCCCGAGCCGATCGGGTACCTCGGCAATCTGGACGGTCGCGAGTCGTTCGTGATGGAGCTCGTTCGTGGCGAGGCGATCGGGCGTCGGATCGTGAAGGCTCCGCCTCCCGGCCTCGATCTGGAGATGGCCGAGCAGCTCGCTGCGATCCACGCCATCGCCCCGGAGGCTCTTCCCTTTCTCGCGAGTGGAAACCTCTGGGACCGACTCTACGCCGAGCTCGACTCCGTCGACGAGCCACACCCGGCGATCGAGTTCGGCCTCGTCTGGTGCCGCGAGCGCCTGCCGCTCGAACGGCCGCGGGTCGTCAGCCACGGCGATTTCCGGCTCGGGAACCTGATGGTCGACGACGCGGGCATCGTCGCGATCCTCGACTGGGAGTTCACGCACGTCTCCGACCCGGCCGAGGATCTTGCCTGGCCGCTCGTCCGCGCCTGGCGGTTCGGGAATGACGCGAAGCGACTCGGTGGGATCGCCGATGTCGAGCCGTTCCTTGACCGCTACGCCGAGCTGACCGGTCTCCGGGTTCCTACCGATG
>JAJAZN010000256.1 GCA_026785685.1 Thermoleophilia bacterium | reverse complement strand
CCTGCCGGGCATCCTCGACGCACTCGACCGCGCCGGGCTCACGACCCAACGATGGGACGACCGAGGCTAGTCGGGGACGGTCACCGTGAGGAGTGGATAGCCGAGCGCTGCGATGCGCTGCGGAAGATCGACATGGAGCCAGTGCGACGCGTGGCTCGGCGGCGTCTCGAGGATGATCTCGGCGTAGTCGCCAGACGCGAGTTCGGCGACGATATCGTCGTAGGCGTTTGGGCTCGAAGCGATGCGGCTGCCGATCGGCCCCCCGACTACCTCCTCGAGCGCCGTCAGCGCCTCGGCAAGCACTGCCTCGCCTTCGTGGACATCGCTCCTGACGCGGTCGAAAGAGACGTGGTGGGGGTTCGGAACGAGCAGGAAGAATGCTGCCGGACCGGCCGCAACGCGATCCTGGACGGCCGCTACGAGCGCCGCGTTCGCGCGGACCTTGTTCGTCACGAGGAGGACGAGAGATCCTGTCGTGGACACGCGAGTCCTCGTTTCGCCGGGGTCGCGCTCGATGCGGTCGACCTTCGTGATCGTGAGATAGATGACGACGGCGAGGATCGTGAGCAGGAAGATGACGCTCGTGACCGTCGTGCCGAGTCCGAGCCCACCGTCGGCGCGCGACTGCGAGAGGTAGTCGCCGATCGAGGCACCGAGCGGACGCGTGAGGATGTACGCGATCCAGAACGCGAGGATCGCGTTCAACCCGAATCTGCGGTGCAGGAAGAAGACCACGCCGATCAACGCGCCGAACAGCAGGGCCGATTTCCAGTAGCCGACGGCAAGGCGCTCTGCGGTGAGATCGCCGGCTGCCGTGCCGAGCGCGAAGGTGAAGAGCACCGTCAGCCAGTAGAACGCCTCACGACGCGTCGTCACGATCGTGTGGATCGAGAGCGTCCGCTCGCTCGCGTACCACGCAGCGAAGACGACCGCCAGGGTGATCGAGAAGACAACCGTCGTCGTCACGAGCGAGACGCCGAAGTTGTCCGTCAGGTTGTCGGTGATCAGGGTGCCGACGACGCTGATCAGGACAACGGCAAGCCAGTAGACGCCAGGCACGTAGCGGCGGTACCGGAACTGGAAGGCGAGCGCGACGAGGAGAAAGGCGCTCATCACGAGCGTCGTGATCGTCAGGCCAAGGCCCAGGTTGTCGTTCAGGAAGTCTGCAGCTGTCTCGCCGACCGTCGTGCAGAGGATCTTGATGATCCAGAAGAAGAGCGTGACCTCGGGGACCTTGTTCAGCATCTGCCTCGCGACGTCTCTTCGTTCAGTTGTCATGGTGCTCCTCGTCCGGTCGCTTTCGGTGTGTTGCGGGTATCGCATCACAATCGCGATGCGAGTCTTAACGCCGCCTGAAAGCCCTGCGCACCCGTTGCCGTCATCGTGTGCTCCGCGCCTGAACGGAACCTGAACACGTCGTCCGGGCGCAGGACATTCGGCGATTTCGTCCTTACAGTGGCCACCGATGGATTACCGGCTCTACCACGGCATCAACCAGTTCGTCTACGAACACGACTGGCTCGGCCGCGCCTTCGCCGTCCTCGAAACCTGGGCCGTTCCGGTTCTCGCTATCGCCACCTTCGGCCTGTGGCTCTTCGCCCGACCGGGAGGCCAGCGCAAGTGGAAGCTCGCCTCGGCGTCGGCGCTCGCTTCGGCGGCTGTCGCCCTGCTGCTCGCTCAGGTGATCGCGAAGATCTGGCCTCGCGACAGACCCTTCGCAACCCATCCCGATGCACACGTCTGGGGGAGTCGCTCCCACGATCCGTCGTATCCGTCGGATCATGCCAGCGCCGCGTTCGGCATCGCGTTCGCCGTGTTTCTCTTCGATCGGGTCGTGGGCTCCATCTTTATCGTCGCCGCGACACTCATCTCGCTCGGCCGCGTCTTCGTCGGCGCTCACTACCCTGCCGACGTTCTCGCCGGCACGCTCGTCGGACTCGGTGCGGCGCTCCTCGTCGTCCGCGTGGGAGGCCCGGTGATCGAGTGGGCCGTGCGTCAGGTCGAGCGCGTCACGGATCCGGTGGCCGGCGTGTTCTGGCGGCACCGTTCGGGCAGCTCCCGCGTCTGAGCTACCGCAATAGCCGCGACAAGCGCCTGTCCTTCAGCTCCTTGCCGCCCGTCTGGCACGTCGGGCAGTAGGTGATCGTGTGCTCCTCGAAGGCGACGCGCCTGAGCGTGTCGTGGCCGAGCGGACACGGCTCGCCGAAGTGCCCGTGGATCCGGTACACGACCGCATCACTCTTGCCCGCCTCGCGAAGAGCGAGCGCCCGCAAGAGGTCGTCGTCGATCGCCTTTGCGAGGCGCATCGTCTCCCCGGCGGAAAGGTCGGTCGATACCTTGAACGGCGAGAGCTTCGCGCCCCAGAGGATCTCGTTTGCGTGCGCACGACCGATTCCCGCGAGCGCCCGCTGATCGCGCAGGAGCGGGTGCAGCTGCCGCCGCTCGCGCTCGAGGATCTCGACGAGTCGATCTGACCCGATGCCCAGGGCGTCCGGCCCGAGGTGCGAGAGCTCGGCCTCGAGGCCCTCCGACGTGAAGAGCCAGACACCGGCGCGTTTCTTCTTGCCGGCCTCGGTGAGTACGAGCTCGCCGCCGTCTGCGAACGTGAGTCGGAACATGGGCGTCTTTGGCGTCTTCGCTCCGGGCGCGTGGTAGCGCAGGCGTCCGGCGCTCATCAGGTGGACGCGGAGGACGAGCTCGCCGTCTGCGGTCGGGAACACGAGGTTCTTGCCGCGGCGGAGCGCACCTGCAAACGATCGTCCTTCGAGCGACCGGAGCGGAGGATCGAACGTCTTCACGGTTGCGATGTGCGCGGGGCCGGCGCGCTCGATCGGCGTGCGTGTGACGAGCGGATCGAGCTGGCGCACCCACGCCTCGACTTCCGGTAACTCGGGCATACGACTAGTTTCCCTCTAATGGCCGATCCGATCCAGGTCGAGGTTGTTCGAGGCGGTCTCGTCGAAGCACTGCACTCCGTCCACGCCGTCGCCGTCCGCGAGGGAGAGATCGTTGCGCAGGCAGGCGATCCGCGGCAGCTCGTCTTTCTCCGCTCTGCCGCGAAGCCGATCCAGGTTCTGCCGCTCGTGCGCGCTCGACCCGATCTCGGCGAGCGCGAGATCGCGATCGCGTGCTCCTCTCACCTTGCGCGCCCGGAGCAGCTCGAGATCGTGCGGGGACTCCTTGCAAAGGCAGGGGCCGCCGAAACCGATCTCGAGACGGGGCCGGATCCGACCCCGGTCGAGCACACCTGCTCCGGCAAGCATGCGGGATTCCTGCTCCTCTGCCACGAGCGTGGCTACGAGACTGCGGGGTATCGCTTCGCGTCCCACCCCCTGCAGGTCGAGCTGCTCGCGACGGTTGCCGCTGCAGCTGACGTCGACCCTGCCTCGATCGACGTCGCCACCGACGGGTGCGGCGTACCGACCTTCGCCCTCCCTCTCGATCGCTGCGCGCATGCGTTCGCACGCCTGCCTCACCTCGACGGCGGCTCGAGGGTCGTCGCGGCGATTCGTGCGTACCCGGAGATGCTGCGGGGACCTATCGCCGCAGACGCGATGTTCGTTGCGGAGGTCGACGGGTGGGTTGCGAAGGGAGGGGCCGAAGGTCTCTTCTGCGCCGGTTCACTCGACGGGCTCGGCGTTGCGCTCAAGGTCGAGGACGGAGCCTTCCGGGCAATTCGCCCTGCACTGGCGCACTTTCTCCGTCAGCTCGGCGTCGAGACCGGGAAGCTGGGTTTCGTCACGGTAGAAAACAGCCACGGCGAGGTCGTCGGGGAGCTTCGGGCACGTCCCGAAATTCGTCGCACAGAGGGCTGAACTCACGTATAGGATTCGCCGCCTGCAAGAGGGAAACCGGCCGGAGGGGGTCGGGGGAATCGGTACATCAGGGATAGGGCTCGTCTTCGTCAACCACGAGAAGAAGGGGTTCATGCTCTCGGTCGAAATCGCTCTGCCAGATGTCGAGGAACTGCACAAGCTCGTAGAGCAGGGGCAGGAGAAGGGGTTTCTCACCTACGACGAGATCGTCAATGCGCTCGAGGACGTCGAGTTGACGAAGGAGCAACTAGAGGAGTTCACCACGTACGCGACCGACCACTCGATCGAGCTCGTCGAGGGAGAGCAGCACAAGCGGCTGCCGCACGAGCCGGTTCCGGTGGAAGAGGAGAAGGTGGCACCCAAGCTCGACCTCAGTGTCGAGCCATCGCTCGACTCGCTCAGGCTCTACCTGCGCGAGATCGGGAAGGTGTCGTTGCTGACAGCGCATCAGGAGGTTTCGCTTGCGAAGAGGATCGAGCGTGGCGACATGTTGG
>JAJAZN010000255.1 GCA_026785685.1 Thermoleophilia bacterium | reverse complement strand
TGCTTGCTGCCGCGCTTCGCGCGGATCCTGAAGCCGGCACCCTCCGGTTCCCCGCGGCCCCTCCCTCGGTGGGTGAGCGACTCGCTGCCGACAACGGCGATAGGATGCTCCACCGTGAAGCGGGAGGGGCCGCGGTATGCTCTTCTACCGTGGCCCCTCCCGCTCAGCGCGTACTCGTCACCGGCGGCGCCGGGTTCATCTCGTCCAACGTGATCCGCCATCTCCTGGCGAGCACGAGCTACGAGGTGGTCTCCCTCGACTCGCTCACCTACGCCGGGAACCTCGAGAACCTCGCCGACGTCCTCGATCACGCGCGGCTCTCCTTCGTCCACGGCGATATCCGCGACGCCTCGCTCGTCGCCGATCTCGTTGACGGGGTCGATGTGATCGTCAACGCTGCCGCCGAATCGCACGTCGAAAAGTCGATCGAGGAAGGTGCCTCCGAGTTCGTGACGACGAACGTGGAAGGAACGCAGATTCTGCTCGACGCGATTCGTCGAACGCCCGTCGAGCGATTCATACTGATCTCCTCGAGCGAGGTCTACGGCACCGCCGAGACCGATCCGATGGACGAGCGCCACCCCCTCGAGCCGCGGAGCCCCTATGCCGCGACGAAGGCCGGTGGCGACAGACTCGCCTACAGCTACTACGTGACCTACGATCTGCCGATCGTGATCGTGCGGCCGTTCAACAACTACGGTCCCCGTCAGCACCCGGAGAAAGTCGTGCCGCGCTTCATCACGCAGGCGCTGACCGGTGCGCCGCTCACGATCCACTGGGACGGGCACGCGAGTCGCGACTGGCTGTACGTGGACGACCACGCCGAGGCGATCGAGGCGCTGATCGAGACGCCGATCGATCGGCTCGCCGGCGAGGTCGTCAACATCGCGACGGGCGTCGACATCTCCGTCGCCGACATCGCCGGCCTCGTGGTCGAATGCGTTGGCGAGACACAGTCGACGAAGGTGCATGTGCCCGAGCGACTCGGGCAGGTCGATCGCCACATTGGCTCGACCGACAAGATGGCGGAGCTCACCGGCTGGCGAGCGCGCACGACCTTTGCGGAGGGCCTCGAGCAGACCGTCGCCTGGTACCGCGAGAACGAGGCCTGGTGGCGGAGCATCGCCGGTCACAGCCAGCACGTCTCCTCGTCCTAGGCGCAGGCGCCGCGCAGCTCGGCCTGCTCGAGGCCGCTGCCGCCCGTGACCTCAATGTGATTGCCGTCGATCGCGACCCGCTCGCCCCCGGATTCGCCTTCGCCACCGAGCGTGCGTTGATCTCGTCCGAGGACGAGCAGGCCGTAGAGCGGCTCGCCCGGGCGCGCTCGGTGGACGGTCTCATCTCGCCAGGTGCGGACTGGCCGGTCGGGATCGCCGCCCGGGTAGCGGAGCATCTGGGCGTGCCGCATCCCATTGACGGCGCGACTGCGGTGCTCGCGACGACGAAGACGCGGCAACGTGAGCGCTTTGGCGCGGCCGGCGTTCTGCAGCCACAGACGTTCTCGGTGACCGACCCGGATGTCCCGTTTCCGTGCGTTGTCAAAGCACCTGACCGCCAGGGCCAGCGCGGGCTGACACTCGTTCACGAGCGCTCCGGCCTGGCCGCGGCGGTCGAGGCCGCAACGGCCGAGTCCCGTGGTGGCGGCGCTCTTGTCGAGGAGCTGATCGACGGGCCGGAGTTGACCGTCAACGCCGTCTCGATGAACGGCGTGTTTTCCGCGCTCACCGTCACGGACAGGTTGCTCGCCGATCCGCCGGCGTTCGGCGTTGCTCTCGCCCATTCGTGGCCGAGCGCGCACGAGACCGAGGGCGTCATCGAGGCGGCGCGCGCGGCCGTCGAAGCCCTTGGAATCACGAACGGCACGACCTACACCCAGCTCCGGCTCGGCTCGGACGGGCGAGCCTACGTCGTAGAGGTCGCAGCGCGCCTCGGTGGGGGCCATGACGCCGAGCTCTGCAACGCGGCTCTCGGCGTCGACCTGAACGATCTCGCCATCTCCTTCGCGCTCGGCGATCCTTGTGACGATTTGTCACAAGCCGAACGTGCGGGCGGAGCCTGCGTGCTCTTCCTCGTGGCGCCGGAGGGTGTCCTACGAGAGGTCGCGGAAGTGGAGGAAGCGGGCGAGATGGACGGGGTCGAATGGGTCAGGATCTACCGGCAGCCGGGATGGGAGTTCGGGCCACTGCGGCGCGGCGCCGACCGGGCCGGTGCGATCCTCGCGACCGGAGCCGATCGCGAAGACGCACTCGCGCGGGCCCGCCGTGCGGCGGAGACCGTACGCTTCCTTGTCGATGCGACCCCTGCGTAGCACCCTGCTCGGCTTCCAGCCCCCCGCGATCGGGGAGGAGGAGATTGCCGCCGTGACCGAGACGCTGCGCTCGGGCTGGCTGACGACCGGTCCACGGGCGGCCCTGCTCGAGGAGCGAATGGCCGCGTTCCTCGAGACCGACCACGTCCTCGCGGTCGCCTCGGGGACGGCCGCGCTCCACCTCGCGTTGCTCGCGGTCGGTGTCGGCCCCGGCGACGAGGTGATCACGAGCCCCATCACCTGGCCGGCAACCGCCAACGTGATCGAGCATTGCGGCGCGACTCCCGTCTTCTGCGATGTGCGCGACACGGACCTCAACATCGATCCCGCGCTCGTCCCCGCCCTCGTCACCGAGCGCACGAAGGCGGTCCTGCCCGTGCACTTCGCCGGACAGGTTGCCGACCTCGACCCGATCATCGCCCTGGGACTTCCCGTCGTCGAGGACGCGGCTCACGCGGCCGAGAGCGCCTACCGCGGCCGCAAGGTCGGGGGTATTTCGGATGCCTCGTGTTTCTCGCTGTACGCGACGAAGAACATCGCTGCCGGTGAGGGAGGTCTCGTTGCAACGAATCGCGACGATGTTGCCGAGGCGATCCGCAACATGCGACTGACGCGACGCGGTGATGGATCGCACTACGACCAGGTGACAGCGGGGTTCAAGGCGAATCTCTCCGACGTGCTCGCTGCGATTGCCCTCGTTCAACTCGACCGTGTCGAGGAGCATGCGCGTATCCGGCAGCGGCAGTTCGACCTCTACGACGAAGGGCTTGCCGGTCTCGCCGGAATCACGCCACTCGTGCGGGATCCCCGCGACGTACACGCATTGCACCTGTACGTCGTCCGGATCGATGCCGACGGCGCCGGTGCAGACCGAGATGCGTACCAGCGGGGGCTCGCCGACGAGTTGATCGGGACGAGCATTCACTTCCTCCCGGTGCACGGGCTCACCTGGTTCCGCGAGCGCTACCCCGGGCAGGAGCCGTTGCCCGTGGCCGAGCGGGCCGGCGCAGAGGTGCTGTCGCTTCCGTTGTCACCGGCTCATTCGGACGACGACATCCTCGATGCGATCGACGCGGTACGGCGCCTGCACGAGCGGTTCAGCGCATGAAGACGCCTCGCGTACCGCGGCTCTCGCACGTGAAGCGCCCCTTGCGGATTCTGATCGGGGCGACGCTTACGGCGCTCGCGACGGCGTACATCCTGCTCAAGATCGACCTCGAACAGACGTGGGAGACGCTCACCTCCGCAAACCTCTGGTGGTTCGGGCTCGCGGTCACGATCATGATCGTGACAGCCCTCCCGATGGCCCTGCGGTGGAAGTGGCTGCTCGCGGCACAGGGTGTGCTCGACCGCTTCTGGTGGCTCACGCGTTCCTACTTCGTCTCCTACACCGCCGGCCAGATCCTTCCGACGTCGATCGGTGGCGACGCGGTGCGGATCTTCGAGATCTCGAAGCGACATCCCGGTCGCTCGGGCGATCTCACGGCGATCGTGGTGATCGAGCGCGGACTCGGCGGAGCTGCGACCGTCCTCCTCGGTGCCATCGGCTTCGTGCTCGCGATCGGCCACTACGACGTCAGCGCGTATCTCTGGATCGAGGGGCTGTTCGTCTTCGGCACGCTCCTACTCCTCGTCCTGTTCTTCTCCCGCACGGCGCGACCACATCTCGCGCGGTTGCGGCCGGTCGCTCGAAAGCTGCGAATCGAGCGGCCGCTGCGGGCGTTCTACGACGGCGTCCACCACTACCGAGGTCACCCAGGCCTGATGATCAAGGTCTTTGTCTTCACGACGGTCATTCAGGCGGTCCGGATTCTCTCCATCTGGGCCGCGTGCAAGTCGGTCGGGATCGACCTCGGGCCCCGGATCTACTACGTGATGGGGCCGCTGTTCTTCCTCGTTCTTCTCGTGCCGTTCACGCTCAACGGCTTCGCCGTGCGCGAAGCGTTCTTCGTCAGCTTCCTCGGCAGCGTCGGGGTCGACGCCGATGCAGCGTTCGCAGCGGGCTTCCTGTTCTTTCTCGTCACTGTCGCGCTGGCCCTGCCCGGAGGAGTGATCCTCCTCTGGGAGTCGATTCGTGGAGGCGCGCGACCCGAGGTCGGGCATGGATGAGGTCGTCGCCGTCGTCGCGACCTACAACGCAATGCCGTGGATCGAGCAGTGCCTTGCGAGCCTCGACGGCACGCGGTCGATCGTGGTCGACAACGGCTCGGGCGACGGCACCGTCTCGTTCGTCAGGGAGACGTTTCCCGACGTGCAGCTCGTCCAGCAGGAGAACCTGGGGCTTGCCGCTGCGTGGGCGCAAGGTCTCGAGGCGTCCCCGCCGAGCCGCTGGACGCTGATCATCAATGCCGACGCCTGGCTCGTCGGCGACGCACTCGCTCGACTCGTCGCAGTGGGCGACGCCGACCCTGAAGCCGCCGTCGTCGCTCCGAAGCTGCTGAACACGGACGGATCGCTGCAGCGATCGGTGCGCGGCTTCCCGACGCTCTGGCGTCTCGCAACCGAGTACCTCTACCTCCGGAAGCTCGGCCCCCGAACCGAGTTTCTGAACGCCTTCTACGGGGCCGGGTTCGACCACGCGTCGGAGCGGGAGGTCGAGTGCGTGATGGGCGCCTGCATGCTCGTCAGGCGCGCTGCGATCGATCTGGTCGGTGGGCCGGACCCGGACTTCTTCCTCTTCAGCGAGGAGGCGGACTGGCTCTACCGATTCGCACAGGCAGGCTGGCGGACGCGCTTCACGCCCGCGGCAACGTGCGTCCATGTTGGCGGTGCCTCCCACGGCGGCCGCCTATACCGCGAGAACCTTCGCGGCATGCTGCGTTTCTTCCACAAGCACCACGGCGAGGCCGAGGCGGAGCGAGCGCGCAAGCTGCTGCGGGGAGCGCTGGCTGTCCGTGGACGCGTCGTGCGGGGGCAGCGGGGAGCGATGTACCTCGACGGTGCCCGTTGGCTCGGGACGGGCGAGGTACGCTCGCTGATCGAGCGTTGAGCTCGCTCTTCCTCCTCCTGCGGCTCGCTGCTGCGACCGCGATCGTGCTCGCGCCGGGCGCGATCCTTGCCCGGGCAGTCGGCGTGCGAAGTACCTCGGCGGCCCTCGCCTGGGGGCTTGGCGTCATCTTCGCGACCATGGGCGTCGTCTTCCTCGTTCATGCCTCGCTCACGCTTGCGCTCGTTCTGCTGCTCGTGATTGCGCTCTGCGGCGTGCCCTTCGCGCTTCGGCGACCGGTCGTCCCGGCGATCCCCGGCCGCCCGTTCGTCTGGGCGGGAGGCATCGTCCTCGGGCTCCTTCTCTGGCACGTCGCGGGAGAGATCGGCGGTGACGGGATCTTCCATCTCGCTCGCGTCCGGAAGCTCGTCGAGTTCGGCGGTCTCTCGCTCTCGTCCGTCAACGAGTTCGCCGACGGCGGCTTGCATCCCGGCTATGCCTTTCCGCTCTGGCACGCGTTCCTCGCGCTCATCGCAACGGTCTCGTTCGCCGATCCCGCGGAGGTCGTGCTCCACGAGCCGACGGTGCTCGCTCCGCTTGCAGTCATCGTCGCCTACGAGGCCGGCTATGCAGTCTTTCGGCGGGTCACGCCGGCTGCGACCACTGCCGCTGCCACTGTGGCCCTCGTCGCCATGGCACCCGGCCACGGGGGCGCCTACACGGCACTCGCTCTTCCGGCCACGGCCTCGCGACAGATCCTCGTCCCGGCAGCGCTCGCGCTTGCACTTGCCGCGCTGCGGAAGCCGTCGTGGGGCCTGCTCGCGAGCGCGGGTCTCGCCTCGCTTGCGCTTGCGGTCGTTCATCCGACCTATGCGATCTTCCTCTGGATCCCCTTCGGGGGCTTTCTCGCAGTGCGCTTCGCGTGGCGACAGGGAGAGGTGCGTGCCGGAGCACTTGCTCTCGGGGCGCTCGTCGTCCCGGCGGGCTTCTTCCTCGTCTGGCTCGTCCCTGTCGTCCGCAGCACCGAGTCCGTGAGTCCCGACGCACAGGAGCGGGTACGGGCCTTCAGGCAATACGCCGGTCAGCTGAACGGCTCCGTCGACCACTTCTCGCTCGCGCCGCAGGTGTTCGGTCGCTCGGGCGCAGTGGCGGTCGCCGCGCTCCTGCTGATCCCGCTCACCGCTCTTGCCTCCCGGCGACGGTGGGCGGCCTACGTCGTCGGCGGCTCGCTCGCGATCTTCGCAATCACTCTCGTGCCATGGATCTTCACGCCGTTCGCGGATGTCGTCTCACTGTCGCAGGCGCGACGACTCGCAGGCTTCCTCCCGTTCGCCTTTGCCCTCGCCGGAGGCATGGGCGTTCTGGCGGCCCTGATCGGGCGACTCGCGGTTCCACTCGCGCTCATCGCCGGGATCGTCCTGCAGTGGCACTACCCCGGAGACTTCGGGTACACCGTCGAACAGGGTGGGCCGGCGTGGGCAACGTGGGTTGCGGTCGCCGGGGCGGTCGTCGCTCTCGTTCGCGGAATCGCGCGCCCGAGGGCGGTCGGGACGACGGCGGCACTCGCGTCGGCACTCATCCTCCTGCCGACGTTCGTTGCTGGACTCGCCGACTGGTCGCCGTCCTCCGAGCGGAGAGCGAGCCCGCTGACGCCCGGTCTCGTGCAGTTCCTGCGGGGCACCGTGCCGGCCGGCGACGTGGTCTACTCTGATCTCGAGTCGAGCTATCGCATCGCCGCTTCGGCCCCCGTGTATATCTGCAATGCGCCTCCCGGTCATGTCGCCGACACGAAGCGCAATCGCCCGTACGTTCGTCGCGCGCAGTGGCGGCGGTTCAACCGCACCGGTGAGCTCGGTATCCCCAGGCGATGTGGGGCGGCCTGGCTCGTGATCGATCGCGACCGCTTCACGACTGACCCGAGCCTCGAGGTCGTCTATCGCGACGGTCGATACATCGCCTACAAGGGTCCAACGTGAGCGACCTTGAACACGTCACACCCTCTCGAGGCCGTGGTGGTGCTCTTCTCGCTCTCGGCATCGCGTCGTCGGTGTTTTTCCTCTGGCTCGTCTTCCGCGACGCCGATCTCGACGCGGTCTGGGCTGCGCTTCGGGCCGCTGATGTTGCCATGGTCGTCCTTGCTGCCGTCGTTGTTCAGGTCGTGTACGTCGCGCAGGGTGCCCGCTGGCGCATCATCGCGGACACGCTCGGGCTGACGGTCAAGCGCTTCTACGCTCTCGTCCTCGGAGGCATCGGTGCGAATAACATTCTGCCGCTTCGGATCGGCGACCTACTCCGCGCCCGCTGGCTCGCCAAAGCCGCGGCGATTCCCTCGGGCCGCGCGTTCGGCTCGGTCGTCCGTGATCGCGCCTGCGACGTCATCACGCTCGTCGTCGCGCTCGCCGTGTCGCTGCCGATCGTCGGTGACGCGGCCTGGGTGGACAGGATCGCAATCGGGGGAATCGCTCTCGTAGCGGTGCTCGCGCTCGTCATCGGCGGGGCGGTTGTCTACACGCGCACGCGCCCGAGGGCTCGGCGGGAGAGCCGGGGGAGGGCGAGGAGACTGCTCCGTGACACCGTCGACGAGGTCGCCTCGCCGATCGGGCGCCGCCGACTCGTCGCCGCTCTCGCTTTGAGCGTCGTCGCGTGGGGCTTCTGGGCAGTTGCAGCTGGACTCGTCTGTCGGTCGCTCGGCTTCTCGCTCTCCCCGATCGAGCTCGTCTTCGTGACGGCCGTGATCAATCTGGGAGTCGTGATCCCGAGCTCACCGGGGTTCATCGGCACCTATCAGTGGCTCGCGGTCTCGGCGCTCGGCGTCGTCGGCGTCGACGGCGAGGTCGCGATCGCGTTCTCGCTCCTCATGCAGGCGATCTGGTTCATTCCAACGACGATCGTGGGTGGCGTGATCGTCGTGCGCGAGGTGCACCGAGACGCGCGCAGGCAGCCGGCCGAGCAGCAATCAGGTCGAACCGGATAGGCTCGTAGCCTCGAGCCGTTCGAGGAGCCGC
>JAJAZN010000254.1 GCA_026785685.1 Thermoleophilia bacterium | reverse complement strand
TTGGGGGGGTTGGGGGGGGGCGGGTTTGTCGGGTTGTGGTTCTCCCGCTCGTTAAGCCCTCCCCCCCAAACCCCCGCCGCCCTACGCGCCGTATTCCTTCTGCGCGCTTCGCGCGAACCTGGTCGGGAAGGCGTGAGGGATCCGGCGATGGGAGAGCGTATCGCCCGTTCCCTCACGCATCTGTTTGCTGCACGCTTCGCGTGGGGTTCCCCGTGACCCGTCCCTTCTGATCCTCCCGACTCCTGTGGCTCCCGCGCGTTGTGCCGGGCTTCAGCCTGGCACCGGAACGGCAACCGCTACGGCCCCGGGGCCGCGGCCCGGCCCGGATAGACTTCCCCCGCTGTGGAGATGCCGCCCCTTGCCGACCTGATCGCCGAGCTCTCCGAGCTCATTGCGATCCCCTCCGTGAGCGCCGACCCGGCGCATCAGGGCGATGTTGCAGCCGCCGCAGAATGGGTCGCCGAGCGCGTCCGGCGCGCCGGCGGCGTGGCGGAAGTGATTTCGTGGGGCGAGCGGCCGCTCGTCATCGGGGAGATCCGCGCCTCGCGCGACGCCGACTCGGCCCCGACGATCCTCTGTTACGGCCACTTCGATGTGCAACCGCCCGACCCGCTCGAACTCTGGGAGTCCCCGCCGTTCGAACTCGTCGATCGAGACGATTG
The DNA here is from genome assembly GCA_026785685.1 of Thermoleophilia bacterium. GTDB lineage: Bacteria > Actinomycetota > Thermoleophilia > Gaiellales > Gaiellaceae > Gaiella. The sequence continues at coordinate 6,128 of JAJAZN010000254.1, read as the reverse complement.
GCTCTACGCGCGTGGCACCGCGGACGACAAGGGGCAGCTCTACATGCTGTTGAAGGCCGCGGAACTCCTCGCAGCCGCCGGTGAGCTCCCCGTCAACCTTCGCTTCGCCTGCGACGGGGAAGAGGAGATCGGCGGTCACTCGATCGTCGATTGGGTTGCAACCGACGAGCGCGGAGCGGACGCCGCGATCGTCTTCGACAGCGGCATGGTCGAACGCGACGTTCCGGCCTTCAGCATCGCGGTGCGCGGCCTCTGTTACTTCCACGTTTCGGTGCGCACGGGGAGGCGTGACCTGCACTCGGGCATGTACGGGGGCGCGTCGTTGAATGCCATGCACGCGCTCATGCAGACGCTCGCGCCCCTCCTCCCACCTCACGCCCGCCTTCCTGCGGAGCTGCGAGTCGGCATCGTGCCGCCTTCCGAGAAGGAGCAGGCCGGATGGGCGAGCCTCCCTGCCGGCCCCGCCTAGATCGCCGCCGCCGGGTCAATGCCCGCTGATGCCGCAGCGGGGGAAGAGTTCTACGTCAGGACATGGGCGGAGCCGTCGGTCGACGTGCACGGCATCCAGGGTGGGTCGCCGGTTCTGCAAAAGACGGTCATCGCCGTCGCGGCCGAAGCGAACGTCTCGATCCGACTCGTCGGCGACCAGAATCCGACCGTCATCGCGCCCGCCTTCGAGGCGCTCCTTCGCGACGCGGCTCCCGCGGGCACGGAGCTCGAGGTGACGCTTCTGTCGTCGGCGCCGCCGGGTCTCATTCCGTCCGACGCCGTTGCCGTCGTTCGCGGTCTCGACGCCTTCGAGGAGGTTCTCGGCGTGCGCCCGCTGCTGATCCGCTCCGGAGGTGCGATCCCCCTGGTCTCGGCGCTCGCGTCACGCGGCGTCGCGACTGTACTCACGGGCTTCTCTCTCAACGAGTCGAACATTCACTCACCGAACGAGCGAATCCCGACGGCGTACCTCCCGCTCGGGATCGAAGCTGCTGCCGCTCTCTACCGCCACCTCGCCGACGTTGGGTAGCGCTCCGTTCCCCTCGCCGCTTGCGGCCCGGCTGTCGGATGACGTCCTGCAACGCTTCCTCCGCTACGTCCGCATCGACACGCAGGCGCAGGAAGACTCGGCCACCTATCCGAGCACCGCGAAGCAACTCGACCTCTCCCGGCTCCTCGTCGGCGAGCTCACCGAGATCGGGCTCGCCGAGATCGAGTTGACCGAGCACGGCTACGTCTTTGCGACGCTGCCGGGAACCGACGGCGCCCCCGTGATCGGCCTGATCGCGCACGTCGACACGACGCCCGAGTCGCCCGGCACCGGTGTGGCCCCGATCGTCCACGAGGACTACGCGGGTGGGGTGATCACGCTGCCCGGTGACCCGAGCCAGGTGATCGATCCCGCGGAGGAGCTCGCGCTCGCCGCGCGCGTCGGCCACGACATCATCACGAGCGACGGCACGACGCTGCTCGGGGCCGACGACAAGGCCGGTGTCGCCGAGATCATGGCGGCGGTCGCGCATCTCGTTGGCACCCCGGAGCCGAGGGCGACCGTTCGGGTCGCGTTCACGGTCGACGAGGAGGTCGGGCGTGGAACGGATCACTTCGACCTCGAGAAGTTTGGTGCCGAAGCTGCGTACACCCTCGATGGTTCTGGGCTCGGCGAGCTCGAGATCGAAACGTTCTCAGCCTTCCAGGTCAAGGTCACGTTTCGGGGACGGGGCGCCCATCCGGGCTCGGCCAAGGGCAAGCTCGTGAATTCGGTCAAGCTCGCCGCGGAGTTTGTCGCATCGCTCCCGCAGGGTTCCCTCTCACCGGAGACGACCGATGATCGGGAGGGATTCATCCATCCCTCCCGGATCAGCGGCGGCGTGGAGGAGGCCACGGTGGTTCTGATCGTCAGAGATCACGACGATGCGCTCCTCGAGGACCACGCCGAGCTCGTGCGCCGGCTGGCAGCGGCTGTCGCCGATCGGGAGCCACGCGCGCGTGTGATCGTGGATGTGCAGGAGACCTATCGCAACATGCGCTCGGTGATCGACGGACACCCGCGGGTCATCGCGGCGGCGGAGGAGGCAATCCGGCGAGCGGGTGTCGAGCCGGTGCGCTCACTCATCCGCGGTGGCACCGACGGAGCCCGGCTCTCGGCCATGGGCCTGCCAACGCCGAACATCTTCACGGGTGGCCAGAACTACCACTCGACGCGCGAGTGGGCGAGCGTCCAGGACATGGCCACCGCAGCCGCCACGGTCGTGGAGCTCGTCAGAGTGTGGGGCGAAGGGGAGACCCGGACGACTGGCTGAAGCGTCCTGCCGCCGATCGTGACGGCACGCCGGCCTCTCGTGCAAGTCACGGCCGCAGGCGGCCACCTCCAGGATCGCGCGAAGTGCGCAGAAAGGAACGACGTCGCGTGGCGGGTACGAGCACGCGATACGCTCTTCCCGCGCGGGCTCGTGCCCGACTACGCGCCGTGCACGCCGCAGCCGAGCCAGTCGTGCCCGAAGTGGCGCATCTCGGCGATCAGCGGCAGGAGGGCGGTGCCCTTCTCGGTCAGCTCGTACTCCACGCGGGGTGGTGACTCGGCAAAGCTGTGACGGACGACGATGCCCTCGGCCTCGAGCCAGCGCAACCGCTCGGCGAGCGTGCGAGGGCTGATGCCGGCGCACGAGTGCTCGATCTGGGTGAAGCGCCTCGCGCCCTCGGAGAGCTCGTGGACGATGAGGACGGTCCACTTGGCCCCGATGATCTCGGCTGTGGCAGCGACCGAGCACGTCTCGGACTGGTGAACCTGGAGCATCGTTCGAGTAGCCACGGTACGAAGCATACCGGCTGAGTCGGTCAATCCCAGGGCGGCGGATTGTGAGCCCAGCGTCCACCGACCATCGTCGCGACGACCTCGACGGATTCGAGCTCGTCGGAGGGGCAGACAAACGGATCGCGTGAGAGGACGACGAGATCGGCCAGGAAGCCGGGGAGGAGCTTGCCGCGGCGACGTTCGTCTCCCGTGAGCCAGGCGGGGGTGACGGTCGAGGCGACGATCGCCTGCTCGACGGTGAGTGCCTCTTCCGGATGCCAGCCAGGGCGATCGTCGATCGTCCGGAGGACGCCGGCGCGGATCCCTGCGAGGGGGTCGAGCTCCTCGACGGGTGCGTCAGAGCCGTTGGCGACGATGGCGCCCGACTCCCAGAGGCTGCGGAACGCGTACGCACCTTCGGCCCGGTCGCCCCAGTAGCGGTCGGCGAGGTCGCGGTCGGAAGCGGCGTGGGAGAGCTGGACGGAACATGCGACTCCGAGCTCGGCGAACCGCGGAAGATCGGCCGGGTCGAGGCACTGCGCGTGTTCGATGCGATGGCGGAGCCCGCGCGGCTCCCACGCATGGCGTGTCGCCTCGAACGCGTCGAGCGCGTTGCGGTTCGCCTTGTCACCGATCGCGTGTACGGCGACGGGCCAACCGGCCGCGGCTCCCCGGAGAATGATCTCCTCGAGCTCCTCCCGGCTCGTGATCTCGACCCCGGATCCGTCGAGCATGAGCGCGGTCTGGGAACCGAGTGTCCCGTCCATGAACGTCTTCAGGTAGCCAAGTCGGAGGAAATCGTCGCCGATCCGTGCGGGGAGTGGTAGCGCCGCAACCGCGTTGAGACGATCGGCGGGGATCGACTGCCACACGCGAAGCGAGAGGCCCTCGCGCTCGTGGATCCGGCCGAAGATCGACGCCGCTCCGAGCCAGCCGTCCTTGTCGTGAATCGCGCCGACCCCGCGGGCATTCGCGACCCGGATCCCCTCGCGCGTCGCCTCGACCCACTCGTCCTCCGTGACCTCGACGAACCGCTCGCGGAAACGCCATGCCGATTCTTCGCGGAGGACGCCAGTTGGCTTTCCCTCGGAATCCCGCTCGACGACCCCCCCGTGCACGTCCAGATCGCCGTTCGCGATCGCGAGTCCTGCACTGTTGAGCCAGAGCGAGTGATAGTCCTTCGACCACAGGGCGGTGGGCGTCGCACCTGTCACTGCGTCGAGCGCGGTCGCGGTAGGACGGTCGGGCCACGCCGCGTCACGCCACCCCGTCCCACGGATCCAGAGACCGCGGCGTGGATGTGCCTCGACGAGGGCGAGTGCCGCCGCGACCGACGTTGCCTGCTCCAGTCGTACGTCGTGACGCGCAAGCGCCCAGGTCGGGAAGTGGACGTGAGAGTCCGTGAACGCAGGGAGAACGCAGCGGCCGGCGAGATCGACGCGCTCGGGCGTCGGGAGCATCCACTCGTGCGTACCGACACCTCCAGCGATGATCGGGCCGGCGATCGCGAGTGCCCCGGCGGTCGGAAGCGACGGGTCGAGGGTGCGGATGACGCCGTTGTCGAGGATCATGGCGGCAGCTTACTGCCGTGCGAATCTCCCGAGCCCGCCGGGAGGGACGACGGGGAACTCCGTTCCGAACTCGGGCGTCTCGGGGTGGAGGTCGAGGCGCTCGCCGCCGTGACACCCGTTCGTGCCGTAGTCGGTTCCCTGGCCGGGCTCGAGCGCCTCCATCGCGAGCGCGAGGAGCTCCGCCTCGTCCTGCGGGGCACCGAGCTCCGTTGCCGTCCACGCCATCGCCTGGATCGCGAAGCAGTTCGTCTCGGCCTCGTCGCGCGAGCCCGCCGTGTGGTAGCTCTCGTGCGCGAGGATCAGAATCGCGTAGACCTCGCCCTCACGCCCCTTCGCATCGAGGAGCGATCCCCAGAGGCTCTGACAGTTGACCTCCACGGACCGGCCTGCGATCCCCGAGGCGATCGGGGCCAGACGCTGCTCGAACGAGTGGTCCGACCACAGCTGCCACCCCACGAAGAGCACGGGAATGACCGCGATCGAAGCAAGAACGCGCATGCTTCCCTATCGGCATCGAGGCGCCGCTCCGGGAGATCAGCGTGTGGGCACGATGGTGTGAGTGAGATTCCGAGCGGGTCGGGAACGCTGATTCCGGCGACGACGACGCTCATGCACGGAAATGATCAACGAGTCAGGGGCGCAGCGATGCGGTGTCCACGACCTCGAAGGCGGAGCCGGGAACGCGGCCGAGCGAGTGGAGATCGTCGTTCGACCAGCGCGGGTCGGGCGAGCCCGAGACGAACCAGTCGGAGCCGTTGTCGGCGACGATCATCCCGTACTCCTTCAGGGCCTGGAGGACGACACGTGACTGCCGGGGGAAACCCGAGATGTCGAAGTCGCGCTTGAGGCGCACGCGGGCGCCCATCGCCGGCAGCGCAGGATCTGTGAATGAGCTCGCGAAGTGCCGTGCCGGCCACTCGTAGGCACGTCGAGTCCTCGAGACCGTGAAGCGCAGCGCGTGGTCGATGCGTCCTCGGGCCACCTCGTCGTATCGAGCGAGGCCGGGCAGGATCGGCAGTCCGGCCGCGTCGGCAGATGTCCACCGGGCGGGGCGGAGCCTGTTCGAGCGCAGGTTCCAGATCGCTCCCGAGCCGGCCGTCCAGCGCGTGCCCACGCGGCGGAGGTTGTAGAGCTCGTACAGCCGACACGCGTCGCGGTCGACGATCAGGGCGTGTCGATCGCCGTCGGAGGAAGCTCCGCCTTCGATGCGCACGCCGGGCGGAATCGGGTACGGACCCCGGTCGGACTCGTCGGCGTACTCGAACCTCACGGTGCTCTTGCGTTGCGCCTTGCCGACGACCGTAACGGGGATGCCGATCTGGCCACCGTTCCAGAGACCCGCGCCGAAGTCGGCATGCATCGTCTTCGTCGCGCCGATCGCCGCCACCGTCGCACCCGACCCCGTCGCGACGGGAAGGGTGTCGACACGGCGGTTCCACGCGTTGTCCGCGGGAAAGAGGGGACACGCCTTTGCGGGGGGAGCGGCGACCCCCAGGCGGCAGTGGCAGCGATCGTTGCGACGACGGCTGCGCCCACGGCGATGATCCTCACCGTGGAGGTCTCGGCATCGGGCGACAGCTGCTCATCCCTCGATAAGTGGTTCCGGGTGGGTGCACTTACGGCTGGGGGCCTGAACACATCGCATCGTGGCCGTCTCGATCAGCACCCAGGCAACCAGCCTTGACGCTGATCGAGCCGGCCACGCTGCTCGGTTCATGCCCGCCCCGCCCAGCACACCCCCCCGGCACCCCTCATCCCAACGGAGGGGGCGTCGT
>JAJAZN010000253.1 GCA_026785685.1 Thermoleophilia bacterium | reverse complement strand
GCGTACGCGAAAGAGAGACCGCCGAGTGCCCCCCAGAGAGCTGTCGCCGCCAGGATCCACGAGACTCGATGCTCGGGTCGTCGCGTCGTGCAACAGAAGTCCGATCGCTGCGAGCGCGGCGCTGACGATCAGGTAGACGACCGTGTCGTAGCTGCCGGCGCGCAGGTCGAGCGTGACTGCAACGGCGAGGATGGATGACGTCAGGGCGAAGAGTGTCCAGCCGATCTTGACCCGTCGATCGGAGCGGTCACGCAACCCCGGCTTCGCCTCCACTGGCGGTCCGCCCCCCATCACCTCTGCCCTGCCGTCTCTCATGACGCGAGCGTAGACGCCACGGAACCGATGCGACAGTGATCCAGACGTATTCGGGACGCGCTTCGGGACACAATCAGGACTCAGGCCCCTGGTAGTGGGACGCGCGCCGCCCGTACCGTCGAGAGCGACCGGCGTACCGAGGCCGACAAGCCAATCGAAGGAGCAGACATGAGCGATCTTGCAATGACACGGTCAGGAACCGGACACGGGCGAATCGCGCTCGTGCTCGGGATAGTCGCACTGCTGCTCTTCGTCGGCGGTGGCTTCGCAATAGGAGGCATCTTCTGGATCCTCGGCGCAGTGGTCGGCGTCATCGCGATCGTCGTTGGTGTCGTTGCCCGACGCCAGGGCGGCGGAACCGAGGCGATCGTGGGAGTCATCCTCGGCGCGATCCCCGCACTCTGGTTCGCGAGCTACATGGTCATGGCGGCCTTCGACTGAGCCTGGAACCACCGTCTTGCGTGACCGCGAGGCGCTCGTCGGCGTCGTCAGGATGTGTAGGGACGGGGCCGCGCAGGCCGGTGGCCTGTGGCGTCCCCATCCCCACACGGAGCGCACCGTCCGAGTGGAGACCACCAGAGCCCGAACATACGGCGCCCACCCGGACGGGAAGCGGCCTGGCGAGCTCGACGAGATGCGACGCCCACGCAAAACGGTGAATCCAGGCTGAGATGGCCCTCTCGGCTTTCTGTCCTGCGAGTCGACGAACGTGCGTGTGTTGTGACGCCGAGAAACCCGAGGATCTGTTCACGCTTGGGCGAGGCGAGCCAGTGATCGGTGTCCGTCACGTGCCGAGATGCGACAACTGTCGGCATGGGTCTCCCTTGAGCAGCGGAGCGGCGACGGCGTCGCTTCTGGAGGGTCCTTTTTCTGGAACGAGAGCTCGCGCTGGGTCATCCGTCTCCGTCCGATGACGGGGAGGTCTGGGCCGGCGGGAGAGCAGATCGAAGTAGGCGTCCCTCACCGTGCTGACGAGGAACTTCGACACCCAGGAGACGCCACCGATCGTTGCGGCGATGATGGTGATTCGAGGAAGCGAGCTCATGTTGGATCCTCCGAGAGCGGTCTGCGTGGTCAAGCACGACGCTAGGTGGAGAGGCGCCCGATCGCCATCGGCCGTACGCGTGAACCAGATCGACTGATGTGATGATTCGAGATCATCCGTTCGGCCGAGTTGGGATCGCCCAGGCAGCCATACACTTTCGCGATGCGTCGTCCCGCGCTGTTACCCGTTCTACTCGCCGTGGCCGTTGAGTGCGAATTGATCCTGAGCGACGCTCTCCACGCAGGCCTGTGGCCGATCAGCGTTGCTGCCGGGTTCACAGTCCTGCTGCTTGCTGCACGTGGGCGATGGCCTCTCGCCGCGTTGCTCGCCCTACTGGCCGCGCCCGCGATCGACGCGCTGCTCGGCGGAGTGCTCGTCGGCGACTTGATCACACCACTCCTCGCCGTCGTCGTGGCGGTCTTCGCACTCGGAAGTCGCGTTTCAGGGTGGGCGCTGGCGGCAGGGGCAGTGGCGGCTGTTGGAATCCTGACTGCGGCGAACCAGGTCGACCCCGACACCGACTACTCGGTCATAAACGACGTGGTCTTCTACTCCGTAATGGCCGTCGGTGCACCGCTACTGGCCTCCCGGCTACTTGCCGACCTTCAGCGCATCGCGGGCGCACTGCGCGAGCGTGCTGCGCGCGCGGCCGCAAGCAGCGAACGAGTTGCGGACGCGGCCCGGCTCGAGGAACGAGCACGTCTGGCGGGTGAATTGAGGGATGCGATCGCCCAGCGGATCGGCGAGATCGCGCTTCAGGCGTCAGGGGCACATCGGGTGGCCAGTCGCGACCTGGACGGGCTCTCGCCGCTCTGGAGGAGATCGAGGAGACCGCACGCGCGATACTTGTGAACGTCCGGGGCGTCCTGGGGGTGCTCCGAAAGACAGCCGAGGCAGACGCGCCCTCACCTCGCCCGATCGGTGGTGGCACGGAGCCCGTGCCTTGCGATGTGCCAAAGCAACTCTGGGTGGGGAAGAATCGCGCTTCGATCGACTTCGCAATAGCACGCTGACGGCGCGCTGCAGATGATCGCCCTCCCGACCGCAGCCTGGGTAGTGGGGCGTCTTCTACGTCGGCGGGAACTGGCCGTCGCTGACCTCCGGCGTTCGGCCGAATTCGTCGAACAGGAGCTACTGACCAGTGAGCGTCTGGCCGCCGCCCAGGAGCGGGTTCGGATCGCACGAGATGTGCATGACGTCGTTGGTCACAGCATGACGGCGGTCGCACTCCAAGCCGAGGCGGCACGACGTTTGTGGCAGAGCGATCGTGCCCGCGCTCTGTTGGCTCTCGAGGCCGTGGCCTCCGTGGCGCGGGAGTCGCTCACTCACCTGGGCGAGACCCTGGCATTGTTCGGCGCGTCTCCCGAGAAGTCGTCACACCGCCTGCCGACGACCAGGAACTCGTCCGTACGGGTCTGCGCATGATCATCGAGGCCGAGCCCGACCTGGACGTGTTGGCCGAGGCAGCCGTCGGCGCTGAAGCGGTATCCCTTGCGCGTTCGCTCGATCCCGACCTCGTCCTGATGGACATCCAGATGCCGAGGATGGACGGCCTCGAAGCAACCAGACGACTGCTCGCGGGAGCAGCCCGGGAACGACCCCGGGGACTCCGAGAGAACTCGAGGTGCTCCACCTGATCGCCCGCGGGTTGTCGAACGGCCAGATAGCGGCGGCACTCTTCGTCAGCGACGCAACGGTCAAGACCCACGTTGCACATGTCCTCGCGAGACTCGATGTTCGCGACCGCGTCCAGGCCGTCGTGCTCGTACGAAACCGGGATCGTCCACGCTCGACGCGGCTAGATAATGGGCGGCCGCTTGTCTGGACGCCGACGTCAGCGCCCACGGCTGTCGCTCGCGGCCATGGGCCAGCCAGGCTGATTCGCGCGGGCAAGGGCGCCCGACGCGCTCGCCGGACGCCCTCTCGCCTGCCTGGCACGTGTGAGCCTGGAGGCTACGCCTCGATCATCAGGACGAGCGTCTCGGGCAAGACGCCGTCGTGCGCCATCGCATCACCCATGGCGGGGGTCGCCATCGCCGCCATGACGGCGTCCATGTCCGCGACGTCCATCAGCACCGCAACGCGGGTGCGATCCTGCGGGTCGACGAAGGTGCGAATGTTCGTGACACCGAGTGGCCCGAACACCTCCTCGCGCTTGGGCGAGGCGAGCCAGTGATCCGTGTCCGTCACGTGGTGATAGGCGACAACTGTTGGCATCGAGTCCCTTTCGTTTGTACCGAACGGGGAAACCCGGCCGGGCGACCGATACTACGCACCGCACGTCAGCCGCGCCGGAGCTCAG
>JAJAZN010000252.1 GCA_026785685.1 Thermoleophilia bacterium | reverse complement strand
CAACCACCGTAGAACTCGCCAGGCTGTGGCGTGACCCGCTCTCCCGCCACGGTGCACTTGTCCATCGGCGCGGGGTAGAAGGCTACGGCGTCCCGAATCTCCTCGAACGCCGCTGTCGGCGCGCGAAACCTCCAGGCGCCCCGGGAAACACGACGGTTGTCGCCGCCTACGACATCGTAGTACGAGGCAGCACCTTTCCACTCGCACACCGAGCCGTCCGCCGTTGATAGCAACAGCACGCCGGGCGCGACGTCCTCGATGGGGAAGTAGTAGACCGGTGGGTGACTCGTCTCGAGCACGCGGTGGCCGCGTACCGTGTCGGCAATCACGACGCCGCCCAACGTCACCTGAAGGCGCTTCGTGACCGACACGAGACGCGGTGGTCGTGGGTAGTCCCAGACTGATTCCATGGTCATACTGTGCCGAACGATGGCGACGCCACGGCAAATGGTCTTTCTCGGGTTTGGCAAATACGCTCGCGCCGACCGGATCTACGCCCTCGAGCCGATCGTCGGTGACGAGCGCGGCAACGGCCGCAGGACGCTCGTGTGGGTCGAGGGCATGCCGGACGCAATGGTCGCCTCCCGCACGCAGGAGACGATTCTCGAGGAGATGGGTGCGGAGCCATCGCACGCCGAGAGCGGTCGCCGTCGAACACCAGTTCAGGATCACCCGACGCTCTTTCCGGACGGTTGACGCTCGATCAAGGGGACGCAGTGGGCGTCGCGCGGCCCACGACTAGCGTCACCTTGAGGCCTGATCCGGCGGCGACACCGGGCTGCGGGTTCTGGTCGAGCACGGTTCCGGCGACGCCCGTGGCGTAGCGGATCTTTGTCTTCGCCCTGAGGGTCTTGAGTCGGGCGCGGGCCGCCGTCGCGCTCGAGCCGACGAGATTCGGGAGGAGTCCATAGCGTGGATCGGGACGGGTGACATAGAGACGGACGTTGTCCTTCGCGGACAAGAAGCCGGTTCGTGGCTCCTGCTTGAGCACGAAGCCAGGACGCGTGCCGGGCTTGGCGGGAACGCCGATGAGCTCACTTCCGAGCGGCTTCTCGGCGAGCGCGGCGTTCGCCGACGCCACCGACTTGCCGACGACGAACGGGACGCCGACCTCGTTGGGGTAGCACTTCGCCTGTGCCGACGGGCCTCTGCCGGCAAAGTACGCCACGGCGCGCGTGCCCGGACAGTAGCCATTGTCGAGCTTGTACGACCCCTTCCGCCAGACAATGCGCTTTTCCTGAGCGGCGATGTACGGCGTCGCCGGGAACTGTTCCGGATCGAGCTTGAGCTGTTTGTCGGCTCGCGTCATAAAGGACTTCCAGATCAGGGCGGGCAACGTTCCCCCGGCCACCGGCTTGCCGCCGAACTCGGTCAGCATCGGCTTCAGCTCATCGGGATAGCCGACCCACACGGCAACGGCGAGCTGGGGTGTGTAGCCGACGAACCAGGCATCACCGTAGTTGTCGGTCGTCCCCGTCTTGCCGGCTGCGGGCCTGCCGACAAGCGCTGCGCGCTTGCCTGTCCCCGACCTGACGACACGGCCGAGAATCGACGTGAGAAGATCGGCCTGCGCGGTCGTCATTGTCGCCTTGCCCATCGGGCGGTTCTCGGAGACCCGGCCGGTGCGCGCGAACTCGACGCGTTCGATCACGCGCGGGCGATCCTTCGTGAGCGCTCCGTCGACCCGGATCCCTCGGTTTGCGAACGTCGCGTATGCCCTCGTCATGTCGAGCGGGTTCACGGCGACCGCACCGAGACCGATTGAGAAGTACGGGTCGAGCTCACTCCGGATGCCGAGCGCATGCGCAGTCTTGACGATCTCCTTCGGGCCGACGAGCTTCGTCAGCTGCGCATAGACCGCGTTGTCGGAAGAGACCATGGCCCGAGCGAGGTCAACACGGCCGAGATACTCATTCTCGTAATTCGTGACGCGCCAGATCCGATCGCCGGCATCGATCTCGACGGGCTTTGACTCGAAGATCGTCTGGGGCGAAATGCCCTGACGCAACGCCGAGGCGAGGACGATCGGCTTGAACGACGAGCCCGGTTGACGCTCGGCCTGGGTGGCCAGGTTGAACTGGCTCTCGCGGAAGTTTGATCCTCCGACCATCGCCTTGACAGCGCCGGTCCGCGGGTCGATAGCAACCAGAGCGGCAGACGGGCCGTTCGGCGTCTTGAGGATACTGTCGATTGCCTTTCGGGCTGTCTCCTGCAGCTCGAGGTCGATCGTCGATGTGACCTTGAGACCGCCACCGAAGACCCGACCAGCGCCGTACTGCGCGATCAGCTGATCCTTGACGTAGTTGACGAAGTACTGTGCTGGCCCCTGCGTGCCCGGGAGGCGCACGTCCTCCGCCTTCGGGAGTGGTGCGTCTGAGGCGGTTTGCAACTGGCGCGCCGTGATCTTTCCCTGCTCGAACATCGTCCGGAGGACGTAATGGCGTCGCTGCTTCGCCGCGCGGGGATGCTGCGTGGGGTCATAGAGCGATGGATCGGCAGGCAGACCGGCAAGCAAGGCAGCCTCGGGCAGCGTGAGCTTCTTCGCTCCCTTGTCAAAGTACGTGCGGGCTGCCTGCTGGATCCCGTAGGCATCGTTGCCGAAGTAGATCGTGTTGAGGTACGCGAGGAGGATCCGATCCTTGGGCCAGCGCTGCTCGAGCTGCCAGGCAAGGGCTGCCTCGCGCACTTTCCGGGCCAGCGTCTTCTCGTTGCGTACATACGCGTTCTTCACGAACTGTTGCGTGATCGTCGAGCCGCCCTCGACGACCGCCTGGGACTGGATGTCTTGCCAGAGTGCGCGCGCGATGCCGCGTGTGTCAACGCCGTTGTGCTCGTAGAACCTTCGGTCCTCGTCCGAGACGATCGCCTGACGCATGATTGGCGAGATGGAGCGAATGTTCTTGAGGAGCACGCGGCTCTCGTCTCCACGGAGAACGGTCAGGACGGACTCGCCGTTCGAGGCGTAGACGACGCCGTCGACCTGTGTGCGCTGCGCTGCGGGGTCGAGTTCGGGGATCTCGCTCGCGACAGCGCGAACCAGACCGAATGAGAACGCCATCCCCGAGAGCACCACGAGGACGGTGAGCACTGCGAGGAGACGCAGCTTCCGAATCCGGCCCCGCTTGCGCGAGACCTTCGTGCTTCGACGCAGCCGCAAGACGCTCAGTCTAGCGGTGAGGAAAACCGCGCTGGAGGAGCGTATCGCGGCTTCCCTCACCTCATGTTTTTGCCACGCTCAACGACTCGTTCAGTCTATGGCGATTGTGCAGTCAACCGGGAGCGAGCAGCGACAGGATGTCGTCGCCGTAGCGCTCGATCCGGGCAGGTCCAAAGCCCTTGACCGCAGCGAGCTCGTGGGCCGTCGCGGGGCGCGTCGCCGCGAGCTCGCGCAGGGTCGCATCGGGAAAGATCACGTAGGCGGGCACGCCGTCCGCCTGGGAGCGCTCTCTTCTCCAGGTGCGAAGCCGCCCGGCGGTCACGTCATCGACAGGGCCGGACGCTTTCGGCCCGAGAGAGGGCAGCGTGGCACTCAGAACGGCGTGCAGCACACGGTAGCCATCCTCCGTCTCGACCTCGACGAGCGCGCCGGCGGCGACGAGAGCGGTGATCCACCGCTTCACCTCCGCGTCGGACGCGGCCTCGAGGAGTCCGAACGCCGAAGCGGCACGTGCCGACTTCGGCGCCGAGACGGAGCCGCGCAGCATCGCGACGAGCGAGCGTCGCCCGAGTGGCCACGTCAGCCGTGTCACCGCGGCGACGATCGCACCCGCGACGTCGGTGGGGAGGGGCGCCGACGCGCGACGTGCCGTATGAGCATCTGGCGGATCGCACACGTCGCACGCCCCGCACGGGGGCGCGAACGTCTCACCGAAGTGCTCGGCGACCTGTGCGTGCCTGCACCGGCTGCCCTCGGCGAAGGAGACGATGCGCTCGACCCGAGCGTTCGCCTCGCGCGTGTACCGCTCGAGGAGATCGTCGACGACGGCACCGGCGTCAGGCCCGCCCTCAGGGAGCTCGATCTGCATCAGCCGGCCGGCGTCATATCCGCGGCGCACGATCCCAGCCTGTTCGAGCATGCCGACGAGGACGCGCGGGTCGTGATTGCCCGTCGGGAGCTGCGTCGGATCGACGCGCCCGCCGTAGTCTCTGACCGCACGGTACACGTTGCGAAGGTCGTCCGGCCCCGGGATGTCGCCCACCGCGAAGCGACGCACTGCCGTTGCATCGGACGGGCTCGCAAGGAGCAACGTCGCGCTCGGCTTGCCGTCGCGGCCACCGCGGCCGACCATCTGGACGTAGCTCTCGAGCGAGTCGGGGTAGTTGAAGAGGCAGACGAGCCGCACGTCGGCTTTGTCGATCCCCATGCCGAACGCCGTCGTAGCCACGACTCCACGGATCCGGCCGGCGATGAAGTCTTCCTGCACGCGCGAGCGCTCGACTGCCTCGAGCCCGGCGTGGTAATGCTCCATCGCGAGGCCGTGGCCGCGCAGTGTGCGTGCGACACGCTCGCAGGAGTCGCGGGAGCGGGCGTAGACGATCGCGCTGCCGTCGCCGACCGTGCGGAGCCGCTCGACGAGGATGCGGAGGCGATCCTCGTTGCCACCGACCGCCTCGACGTCGTAGCGGAGGTTCGCGCGTACGACGCTCGTGCGCACGACCTCCATCTCGCGGCCGAGTGCCTCGGCGATCTCCGTGGCGGCGGCAGGTGTCGCGGTCGCCGTCATTCCCAGGACGGAGGGGTTGCCGAGCTCCTCGAGCGCTCGCCGGATGAAGAGATAGTCGGGCCGGAAGTCGTGGCCCCACATGCTGACGCAGTGCACCTCGTCGATCACGACGAGCCCGACCCCGATCGTGCGCAGCGTGTTGACGAACGAGGCGTTCCGCAGCCGCTCGGGCGCGGCGTAGAGGATCCGCGTCCGACCCTCGGTCACATTGCGAAGCCGGCTCGCCGTCTCCTCGGCTTCGAGCGACGAGTTGACGAAGGTGGTTGTCGCTGCAATTTCAGCCGGCAGGCTGTCGACCTGATCCTTCATCAGCGCGATCAGGGGTGAGAGAACGAGCGTTGGCTCGGGGCGAAGCATTGCGGCGAGCTGGTAGGTGAGCGACTTGCCGGAGCCCGTCGGCATCAGCGCGAGTGTGTCGCGACCATCGACCGCGGCGCGCACGACCTCCTCCTGGCCGGTCCGGAAGTCGGCGAAGCCGAACAGCTCTTGCAGGCGTGGCCGCAGGTCGGTCATGCGAACAAGTGTACGGGGTGAAGCGGAACGACTTTGTGTCGCCGGCAAGCGGCGCCCGATGTCGTCGGATCAGACGGGCTCGGAGGCAGCGAGCGGAGGCAGTGTCGGCGAGCTCGCTCCGCCCGACTGCTCGATCGTGACCGCAACGACGGCGCCGTCGGGCACTGCCTGCGGGATCGGCACGACCGCCTGATCGTTCGTGGAGGTGAACGTGCCGGCCGAGACCGACATCTCACCGTCGACGATCCAGGCCTGATAGGTCTTGCCCGACGGCGCCGCCGGGAGGTCGTTCAGGACGAGGACTGCGGCGCCACCGTCGCCGACGACGAGCCGCCCGGTGCCCGACTGGAGAGCGACAGACGTGGCCGAGGAGTCCGCGAGGAGCGCCGCGGCGCTCCCCTGCGCGCTCAGCGCCAAGCGAGTCGAGTCCAGATCGTTGTTCAACGAGACGGCGTAGATCCCGAGGCCGATCGCCACGGCGGCGGCCACGGCCGTGACAGCGGCGAGCCCGGGGGAGACCCGTCGCCCCGAGTCGAGTGAGACGACCGTCTGCTTCTCGCCACGTGCGTCGGCGAGGATCCTGTCGCGGAGCTCGGGGCTCGGCGCGGCGCTGTCAGCGGCGACCGCAAGCGCTCCTGCGACCTCCCAGAACGACGCGAGTTCCTCCTGACACTCGGGACATCCCGCGAGATGGCGCTCGAACGCGTCCCGCTGCTCGGGCTCGAGTGCGTCCAGGGCGAAGCCGGCGCTCAGTTCGTGAAGTTCAGCGTCCATGACCCTTCCTCGGCTCCGTCGTCGAGAAGCTCACGCAGGCGCGCGAGACCGGCAAACATCCTGCTCTTGATCGTACCGAGTGGTAATCCGAGTCTCTCCGCCAGCTCGGACTGCGAGTAGCCGCCGTAGTAGGCGAGCTCGATCGCTTCGCGCTGTGCGTCCGGCAGTTGTCTGAGAGCTTCCTTCACACGATCCCGCTCGAATCCGAGCCACGCCGCATCCTCCGCCGACTCGCTTGTTGCGGCAACGCGGGTCGTGTCGTCGAGAGGCTCTGCACGCCGACGCTCCTCGCGGCGGACGACGTCGACTGCTCGCCGGTGGACGAGGGTGAGAATCCAGGTGCTGACCTTTGCTCGTTCGGCCCGAAAGGCAGCTGCGGTGCGCCAGACGGCCAGGAAAGCGTCCTGAACGGCGTCCTCGGCGAGGCGGTCGTCCCTAAGCACGCGGAAGGCAAGGCCATAGGCGACGCGGCCGACGCGGTCGTAGAGCTCGGCCAGCGCCGAGTCGTCGCCGCGGGCGACGAGCGCGACGAGAGCCTCGTCTGAGAGGTGAGCGAGGTGCTTGCGCATAGACCAGGTGACCGGGGTGTCAACCAACGCTACCACCGCTGAGGAGGGGAAAAACATCAGTTGCTCATTCGTTGCAGCCCCTCGATCGGTTCGTCGGCCAACCGGCGAGCTGCCACCTTGCGGCGCGCAGCAGTGACCCGATCCTGCCATCTCGCCTCCGCAGCACGTCGGCCGATCGAACCACCTGCTCGCGGCGTGCGAACAAGTGCCGATTCGAACCCAACTCAAGGAGAGTGCAATGAGGAAAGCAACAGCGATCGTGTGCTTTGCCCTCGCGCTGGTAGCAGCGGCAGTTGCTGCTGCGTTCACAATCGGACCGGGCTCCGGCACGGCCTCGAGCCATCGGGAGGCGCCGCTCATCGCGGAGGACCCGTCAGCCGACCTGACGGACGTCTATGCCTTCCGGAGCCCCGACAAGCAGAACACCGTCACGCTGCTCGCGAACGTGATTCCCGGCGAGGACCCCGCTGCGGGCCCGAACTGGTACACGTTCTCGCCCGGCGCTCGGTACAGCATCAAGATCGACACGGACGGCGATGTCAGACCGAACGTGATCTACCGCTTCCAGTTCACCCGGAAGACCGGCCCGTTCTTCCTCGGTGACACCGCGCAGCCGTTTACGGTGACGAGGGTTGCGGGCGGCAAGACCACGGTGGTCGCGAGAGGCACGACGCCGCCGAACAACATCGGGCCGCGTTCGACCCCGAACTACCCCTCGCTCGTGTCGAAGTCGATCGTCTCGTTCGACGGTGGCGCCTCGAAGGCGTTCGCTGGCCAGCGTGACGACCCGTTCTTCGGTGATATCGGCGCGATCTTCGACCTGGTCGCGATTCGCAAGGGTACGGGCAACGCAGGTGGCGGGAAGGACTTCTTCGCGGGCTACGGCGTGCACACGATCGGCGTGCAGGTTCCGATCGCTGACCTCAAGGCGAAGAACGGCACGGTTGGCGTCTGGGCGTCGGTCGAGCGCAAGAAGGTCACGACGCGTGGTCAGAAGACCCGCGACAGCGGTGGCTGGGTGCAGGTCAACCGGCTCGGTAACCCGCTCGTCAACGAGGTCATCATCCCGACCGGGCTGAAGGACATCTGGAACGCGCAGCAGCCGTGGAACGATTCGGCGTACAAGGAGTACCACGAGACGCCGATTCTCGCCGCGGTGATTAACAAGCTGTACAAGCTCGGCGCGCCCGAGACAGGCCGTGACGACCTCGTCGCAGTCCTGCTCACGGGTGTCCCGAAGCTCAACTACACGGGCCCGAAGCTGGCGGATGTCCTCCGTCTCAACCTCGGGATTCCGGTGACCGCCAGTCCCAACCGCCTCGGTGTTCTGGGCGGCGACACGCAGGGCTGGCCGAATGGTCGACGCCTCGGCGATGACGTGATCGACATCGCAGAGCAGGCCGTCGGCGGGTTCCTGAAGGGGACGAAGCTTCCGCTCGGCGACGGCGTCAACGGAGACGACGCCAAGCTGATGGGCTCGTTCCCCTACATCGCTGACCCGGAGAGCGGGTTTGCGAACAGCAAGGGTCTCCAGAAGCCCTAGCACCACATGGTCGGGGTGGGGCGCGGCTGCCTACCCCGACCGAAGCGCCCTCGTTCGCGCCGCGAACAAGAGGTTACTCGGAAGCTGGGAAGGGAGTACGACGATGAAGAGGGGAATACTCGTACTGCTCGGGCTCGTGGTCGCTGTAGTGGCCGCAGCCTTCGCAGCCGCGCTCGTCGGAAACGGTCCGTCGAGCGCCACCGCATCGAGCCACCGGGAGGCGCCGCTGATTGCGGACGATCCGACGGCCGACAACACTGACCTCTACGCGTTTGTCAGCCCTGACGCCGACACCACAGTGACGTTGATCGCGAACTACATCCCGTTCGAGGATCCGGCGGGTGGGCCGAACTACAACAAGTTCGATCCGAACGTCGTGTACGCGTTCCACGTTTACAACAACGGTGACGGCAAGGAGGACGTGAGCTACGAGTTCCGGTTCAAGACCACGGTTTCGAACCCGAACACGTTCCTCTACAACACAGGCCCAATCGGCTCTGACGGAGCGAGTCCGAATCTGAGCGTCAAGCAGACGTACTCGGTGACCCGCGTGGAGGGGCACAAGAAGAAGGTGATCGCGAACAACGTGATCGTCCCGCCCGCCAACATCGGACCCCGCTCGAACCCGACCTACGATGCCTATGCGGGAGTCACGAATCTCGGTGGGCACAGGAAGGTCTTTGCAGGTCCGCGCGACGATCCATTCTTCGTCGACCTCGGCTCGATCTTCGACCTGGGTGGCCTGCGACCGTTCAATAGCGCGTACACCGAAGCGATCCCTCACCCGCTGGCAGACGCACAGGGTACGGACGGACTGCGTTTCTACAACGTGCACACGATCGCCCTGCAGGTACCGAAGACCGATCTCGTTGCGGCTCCGAAGACGAATGGGATCATCGGCGTCTACGCAAGCGCAAGCCGCCCGAAGGTGAAGATCCTACAGAAGAACGGGACGTTCGATGCGAACGGCCCACTCGTGCAGGTCTCGCGACTCGGCAACCCGCTGATCAACGAGGTGATCATCCCACTCGGTGACAAAGACCGCTGGAATGCGTCCGATCCCGCCGACGACCGACAGTTCAAGAAGTACTACGAGAAGCCGGAGCTTGCGGGCCTCGTGAACTTCTTGTACCCCCCGCTCGTCGACACACCGACCGAGAATCGGGGTGATCTCGTTGCGGTGCTGCTCACGGGTGTGAAGCTGGCCGATGGCTCGAATTTCACCTACACGGGCGAAGCGCCGGCGGACCTCCTCCGGCTCAACACCGCCGTTGCACCGACCGCGCATCCCGAGGCTCTTGGTGTGCTCGCGGGTGACCTTCAGGGGTTCCCGAACGGCCGTCGGCTCGCTGACGACGTGACGGACATCGAGTTGCGAGCCATCGCCTGCGGGTACGGCTCGTTCCTCGCCAACCCGCTGGTCGTCGGTCTGTGCAACTTCACGCCGAACAACATGATCGGCGACGGACTGCAGAATCCGTCGGCGATACAGGAGCCAGACGCAAACGAGAACGCGTTCCTGCCTGCGTTCCCGTATGTCGCAAAGCCGAATAACGGCTACGACCACACGGGCCACCGTTAACCCGTGAATCAAGGAGGGAGAATCCAATGAGACAGCGCACAAAGTTCCTCGTCGGCAGCACCGTCGCGATCGCGCTGCTTGCCGGGGGACTGCTCGGTGGGCTCTTCGCCGATTCTCCCTCCGCCGGCTCGACGGCCGTCGGGCCGCCGCAGGCGATCCCGGAGAGCGCGCTCTCCGGGAT
>JAJAZN010000251.1 GCA_026785685.1 Thermoleophilia bacterium | reverse complement strand
GGGCGCCGGAACGTCCTCAGCTCCGAAGTAGACTCGAAGCAATGCGCGTCCTACTCCTCGGATCCGGCGGTCGCGAGCATGCGCTCGCCTGGAAGCTCGTCCAGTCCCCAAAGCTGACAGAGCTCCACGCCGCGCCCGGTAACCCCGGCATTGCATCCCTCGGGCAGTGCCACCCGGTTCGAGCCGACGACGCCGAGGCGGTGCTCGGCCTCGCCCGGGCGCTGCAGATCGACCTCGTCGTCGTCGGCCCTGAGGTGCCGCTCGTCGCAGGCCTCGCAGACGTTCTCCGTGCGGGCGGCGTCTCGGTCTTCGGCCCTTCCAGAGGCGCAGCAGCGATCGAGGGGTCGAAGCTCTTCGCGAAGGAGGTGATGGCCGCCGCCGGTGTTCCGACCGCAGCGACGCTCACCGAGCCGACCGCCCCCTGTGTCCTCAAAGCTGACGGCCTGGCCGCCGGCAAGGGTGTCGTCGTGTGCCACACGCAGGCCGAGGTCGAGGAGGGGCTGAGCGAGCTCGTTGGACTCGGCGGCGACCTCGTGATCGAGGAGCTGCTCGAAGGACCCGAGATTTCGGTCTTTGCGCTCTGCGACGGCGCGACATGTCTTGCCCTCCCCGTGGCGCAGGACTTCAAGCGCGCAGAGGACGGTGACGTTGGCCCGAACACGGGCGGCATGGGGTCATTTGCTCCCGTGCCTGGATTCGACGCCGAAGCGATCGAGTCGCTCGTCGACCTCACCTGTCGCCCGATCCTGGCCGAGCTTGCCGAGCGCGATCATCCGTTCATCGGAACCCTGTTTACCGGCCTGATGCCGACGCCCGACGGCCCGCGCGTGCTCGAGTACAACTGCCGCTTCGGCGATCCGGAGACGCAGTCGCTCGTGCCGCTCATCCAGGGTGACCTGCTCGAAGTACTCGTCGCGTGTGCGGCCGGCGATCTCAGCGGGGCTCAGCTCGAGCAAGCCCCCGGTGCTGCCGTGACCGTCGTCCTTGCGGCCCGGGACTACCCGGCCCGTGGCGACACGGGATCGCCGATCAGCGGGATCGGCGCGGCAAAAGCGACGGGGGCGCTTGTGTTCCACGCCGGGACGGCCCTGCGCGACGGCTCCGTTGTGACGAACGGCGGTCGGATTCTTAACGTCACCGGTGTCGGGAGCGACATCCGCGTCGCTTGCGACGCCGCCTACGCTGCGGCTGATCTGATCGCGTGGGACGGTGTGCGGCGGCGGGAAGATATTGCGTTCGCGGCAAGCCGGGGTGCGACCCCGGCGACCGGCTGAAGCCGGCCACCACCGGCTCACGCGTTGCGGATCCCCTCGAGGTAGGTGAGGACGGCGCGCACGCGACGATTCTCGTCCTCGCCGGGGTAGAGTCCGAGGCGAGCGAAGATCGAGCTGATGTGCTTCTCGACGGCGCCGACTGTGAGCCAGAGCTTCTTCGCGATTGCGGCATTGCTGAGGCCTTCCGCCATCAGCGTCAGCACTTCGCGTTCCCTCGGTGTCAGCTCGGAGAGTGGATCGTCCTGGCGACGGCGTCCCATCAGCTGCGCGATGACCTCCGGATCGAAGGCCGTCCCGCCGTCGGCGACGCGGCGCACAGACTCGACGAACTCGCCGACGTCGGCGACACGCTCTTTCAGGAGGTAGCCGACGCCGACCCCTCCGGCTGCGAGGAGGTGCCCGAGCCGTAGTAGAAGGGCAGCGCAACGAAGGCGATCGCGATTGCCCACACCGTGACGGCGATCACGAACGTTGCGATGGCGAGCGGGAAGAAGACCAAGAGCAGATAGACGAGGTCGCGCCAGACGGCAGGATCCAGGGCGCGCTCCCAGACCCGTCGCAGCGTCGTTTCGGCAGAGAGGCGCCGGTACGGCCGAGGAACCTCGATCCCGAGCAGGATGCGGGCACGCCGGCGCTCGGTCTCTGCGATCCCCATCCAGAGGTACATCGTTCCCACGAGGATCGGGATCCCGACCAGAGTGACGAGCAGTCCGAGGCCGAGGGCGAGCAGCGTCACGAGGAGCAACCACCAGGCCGTGGCGAGGACGAAGCCCGAAAGGATGTAGACGGTGTCCCTGAGCGCCTGGGCCGAGCCGCGATGGAAGCGTCCTCGATGACCCTCGCGCGTGCCCCACGGACGGCGCGGCGGCCGGTCGGTGACGGGGTGCTGGTTGGGGCGATGGAGCTCATACCTGCACGGTAACGCCCTCGTACGCGTCGCGACGCCTGGCGGGCCGGTGGAGGAGGGTAGGGAAACCCCTACACCACCTACAGCATCTCTTGGGTGGGGAGCCGATCCGCCGCGCTCTCTAGAATCAACCTGTGATTGCCCGCTACTCCCGCCCGGCCATGACCCTGATCTGGTCGGATGGGGCGAAGCTCCGCCGCTGGCTCGACGTCGAGCTGGCCGCGCTCGACGGCTGGGCGGAGGTCGGTGTCGTGCCGCACGAAGCGGTTGCCGCGATCAGGGAGCGTGCCGTCACACCGACGCCAGAGCGCGTGGCCGAGATCGAACGGGAGACAAATCACGATGTCGCCGCGTTCGTCGACGCCGTCTCCGAGGGCCTCGGCGAAGACGGGCGGTGGTTCCACTACGGGCTCACGTCCTCCGATGTGCTCGATACAGCGCTCTCACTGACTGTGCAGGAGGCCGGTGACGTGATTCTCGAGGGGCTCGACCGTGCCTTCGGCGCCGTCGTCTTCCGCGCCGAGGAGCATCGCGAGACGTTGTGCATGGGACGGACGCACGGAGTGCACGCCGAGCCGACGACGTTCGGGCTCAAGCTCGCCGGCTGGGCGTTCGCTCTCGAGCGCGACCGTGAGCGGCTCGTTCACGCGATCGAAGGGTTACGCGTCGGCAAGCTGTCGGGCGCCGTCGGCACCTATGCCGCTGCCGAGCCAGCCGTCGAGCGGGTCGCATGTGAGCTCCTCGGTCTCGAGGCGGCTCCGAGCTCCACCCAGATCCTCCAGCGCGATCGGCACGCCGAGTTGCTGTCGGCGCTCGCGCTCCTCGCATCGTCGCTTGACCGCTTCGCCACCGAGGTCCGCCACCTTGCACGGACGGAGGTACGCGAGGTCGAGGAGCCGTTCGGCCGCGGGCAAAAGGGCTCGTCGGCAATGCCGCACAAGCGCAACCCGATCACGGCCGAGCGCATCTGTGGGATCGCGCGCATCGTGCGGGCGAACGCAATCGTTGGGCTCGAGAACGTTGCCCTCTGGCATGAGCGTGACATCTCGCACTCGTCCGCCGAACGAGTCGTGATCCCCGACTCGTTTCTCGCCGTTGACTACATGCTCGACCGGTTCTCCTGGCTCGTCGAAGGGCTTGTCGTTCGTGAGGAGCGGATGCTCGACAATCTCGCGTCGAGCCATGGCCTCTATTTCAGCCAGCGGCTTCTGCTCGCGCTCGTCGAGTCGGGCCTCTCCCGCGATGAGGCGTATCGCCTCGTCCAGCGCAACGCGATGCGCGCCTGGGACGAGGGCATCGACTTCCGCGGGCTCGTCGATGTCGACGCGGAGATCGCGGGCCGGGTCGATCTCGACGCCGTCTTCGACCGGCGCGCGTACACCGCACACGTCGATGTCGTGTTCGAGCGCCTGCGCGCGCTCGTCTCGACGCGTGGGGAGGCAACCCGTGCCTGAGGCCGTCCACGTCGCGAGTGGCAAGGTGCGCGAGATCTACGCGCTCGACGACGACCGCCTCCAGCTCGTTGCGTCCGATCGCATCTCGACGTTCGATGTGATCCTGCCCACACCGATCCCCGACAAGGGGCGCGTGCTCACCGGGATGTCTGCGTTCTGGTTCGCTCGCACGCGTGAGCTCGTCCCGAACCATCTGCTCGGGCTCGGAGACGATGGGCGCACGACGATCTGTCGTCGTCTCGAGATGCTGCCGGTAGAGCTCGTCGTCCGCGGGTATCTCTCCGGCTCCGGCTGGGCCGACTACCAGGCGTCGGGCTCGGTGTGCGGTCATGCGCTTCCGACCGGTCTCCGCGAGTCGGAGCGCCTTCCCGGGCCGATCGTGACTCCGGCGACCAAGGCGGAGGCAGGGCACGATCTCAATATCACCGAGGCCGAGGCCGCCGCTCTCTGCGGCTCCGAGGCGTATCTGGGAGCGCGCGATGCTGCGCTCGCGTTGTACGCGTTCGCGACGGCGCACGCGGAATCGCGCGGCATCATTCTCGCCGACACGAAGTTCGAGTTCGGGGTCGATCGCGACGGAGTCGTGACCCTCGGCGACGAGGCGCTGACACCGGATTCGTCGCGGCTCTGGCCGGCCGACTCCTACGCACTGGGCGGTCCTCAGCCGTCGTTCGACAAGCAGTTCGTGCGTGATTATTGCCTCTCGACTGGGTGGGATCGCACGTACCCCGGCCCCGAGGTGCCCGACGAGGTCGTTGCCGGCACGAGGGCTCGTTACATCGATGCGTTCGAGCGTCTGACGGAGGTTCCGTTCGAGCGCTATCTCTCCGACCCGAAGGTGGTTCTGTGAAGGCGACAGTCCTGATTCGTCCCAAGGAAGGCATTCTCGACCCGCAGGGGGAAGCAGTCGGTGAGGCGCTCCGAACGCTCGGGTTCTCCGTCACGAGTGCGCGCGTCGGGAGGCTTGTCGACATCGATCTCGAGACAGACGACCCCGCCGCAGCCGAAACGGCGCTCGCCGCGATGTCGCGTGATCTGCTCGCGAATCCGTTGATCGAGTCGTTCACGATCGAGATCGAAGGCGACGCGTGAGTGAGGGGCCGAAGATTGCGGTCGTCACGTTTCCCGGCTCGAACGACGACGGCGACGCGGCGCTTGCTCTGGAGCTTCTCGGAGCCGACCCGGTTCGTGTCTGGCACGCGGAGACCGCGCTTCCCGAGGACACGGCGGGCGTTGTTCTCCCTGGCGGGTTCTCGTATGGCGACTATCTCCGCTGCGGTGCGATCGCCCGGTTCGCGCGCGTGATGGAGTCGGTGGGCTCCTTTGCTGCCTCGGGTCGTCCGGTGCTCGGGATCTGCAATGGTTTTCAGATCCTCTGCGAGGCGGGGCTGCTGCCCGGTGTCCTGCGACAGAACCGACAGGAGCAGTTCCTCTGCGCAGATGTCACCGTCACGGTCGGGAGCACGTCGAGCGCGTTCGCTTCGGGGTGGGAGGTCGGCCAGGAGCTCGTGATCCCGATCAAGCACGGCGAGGGCAACTGGTACGGCGACGACGAGCTTGTCGCTGCGCTCGAATCTCGGGGCCAGATTGCTTTCCGCTACACGGACGACGTGAACGGCGCCGTCGGCCGCGTGGCGGGCATCACGAACGAGGCCGGCAATGTGCTCGGTCTGATGCCGCACCCGGAGCACGCAGTCGATCCGCTGCTCGGGCCGACAGGCGGCGTCGCGGTGCTCGAGGGCTTGCTCAGCGCTGCAGGGATTCCCGTCACGCACTGAGAGCACTGGGGTGTGTTCGACACGATGACGACGCTGCAGCAGCTCGGCACGGTGCCGGACGGCCGCCGGCCCGACTGGCTAGATCCACACTCTGAGCTCCGGCGCGGCTGACGTGCGGTGCGTAGTATCGGTCGCCCGGCCGGGTTTCCCCGTTCGGTACAAACGAAAGGGACTCGATGCCAACAGTTGTCGCCTATCACCACGTGACGGACACGGATCACTGGCTCGCCTC
>JAJAZN010000250.1 GCA_026785685.1 Thermoleophilia bacterium | reverse complement strand
CGGCCAGTGTGGAAGCCGATGCACCTTCAGCCCTACTTTGCAAGTGATCCGGTCTACGGCGGAGACGTGTCGGACCGCCTGTTCGAACGAGGCCTCTGCCTCCCGAGCGGTTCGGCTTTGACTGCCGACGACCAGGATCGCGTCGTCGCAGGGTTGCGCACCATGGCCAGGCGCTAGGCGGCGACCCGCTCCTCTGTGGTCTCGAGCGCGGTGCGAAGATGCGCAAGCGCCGCGAAGGTGCGGCTCTTGACGGTGCCGGCGGGAATGCCGAGCTGAGCCGCGATCTGGGATTGGGACAGTCCGCCCCAGTAGGCGAGCTCGAGCGCGTTGCGTTCACTGACGGGCAGAGTCGCAAGTGCCAGCTGGACACTGCGACGGGATTCACGGATCGCAGCCTCCTCGTCAACCCCCACGGCGACGCCGGGAGTCTCGAATGTCGCGACTCGCTCTGCGATTTCGCCGTTTCGGACACTCCGCCGGACGTGGTCGACGGCACGGCGATGAACGATCGTGAGAATCCAGGTCGCCGGCTTTGCGAGCCTGGCATCGTATGTCGCAGCCTGTTTCCAGACCGCGAGGAACGCCTCCTGGACGGCGTCCTCGGACAGACCCGGGTCACGGACGATCCGGAGCGCGATGCCGTAGGCGACCTTCCCGTGTCGATCATAGAGGGCGGCGAGTGCGTTCTCGTCCCGTCGCGCGCAGTCAGCGACGAGCTCGTGATCGGTGCGGGTTTCTGGTCTCATACTTGGGTAGAGACACGACAGGTCGTCGTTGTTACAGGCGGTTTTTCGGCAGCGGAAGATTTCCATGCGTACGGCGCAGCCCTGACGGGCAGGCCGTTTGAGATAGGTTGGTCGAGAATGATCGATACCGACACCGAGCAGTTGCTCCTGCGGCGACTGCAGTCGGGCGACGAGAATGCCTTCGAAGTTCTCGTCGGAATGCACTCGCCGTCGATGACTCGAGTCGCCATGGCGTTTCTTCCCCGCCGTGCGGTCGCCGAGGAGGTTGTGCAGGAGACGTGGCTCAACGTCGTGCGTAGCCTCGGGGCGTTCGAGGGCCGAGCGTCGCTCCGAACCTGGATCTTTACCATCCTCGGCAACTGCGCCCGCCGCCGCGCCGAGCAGGAACAGCGGTTGATCCCGATGGCCGAGCTCGCGGCGCAGGAAGTGGAAGGCGACGATATCGGCGTGAGCGCGGATCGCTTCTTCGACGGAGGGCGCTGGCAGGGAATGTGGTCGACGGTCGTTCGCCGCTGGGATGACGTCCCAGAACAACATCTCCTCTCGTCTGAGCTCCGTGGAGCGATGCTCGAAGCGATCGACGCTCTGCCGCGAATGCAGAGAGCTGTGATCGCACTTCGAGACATCGAGGATTGGCCTGCCGACGAGGTGTGCGGGTATCTGGGCATCTTGGACGGGAACCAGCGCATCCTCCTCCATCGGGCGCGGATGACGGTGCGCGCGACCATCGAGGAGTACCTAGAGGCGAGCGAGCGACGATGCTGACCTGTGCCGACGTCGTCAAACTCGTCACGCAGTACATGGAGGACGAACTCTCGCCAGACGACTCCCGTAGCTTCGAGGAGCACGTTGCGATCTGTCCACCTTGCCGTGCCTTCCTCGGCCAGGCGCGCCGCACGGTCGAGCTCACGGGGGAGCTGAAGGAGACCGATCTCTCGCCCGAGGTCGAGGCGCATCTGCTCGAGGCGTTTCGCGACTGGAACCGACCCAGGTGACCGCCTACACATTTCTCTCGGAGGGGCGGACGAGCCTCTTCACCGGGGTCGTCTGGCCGCCGCCTGGCGAGTGGCTCGCTGGCCGGGAGGTCCGCGCAACGACCGTCGACCACCTCGTTCCCTGGATCGACGACGAGCTCTGGGTGTGCGAGCTCTCGGAGCCTGTGAGCGTCGGGGCCGAGGGCGAGATCCTGACCGCCGAGCGCGCACGGCTCGGCGAGCGCATTGTGGCGTGGGATGAGGCGGCTGCCGACGATCTGACCGCAGCGTGCGTCGCCCGGGCCTGCACCCACGCGGTCGATGCGGTACGCCGTAATGGCTCCAGCGAGGCCGAGGCACTCTCGTTGCTCGGGGCTTCCGAGTTCGCGTCAGCCGCCACGGCAGTCGCCTCACGGCTTCCAGAAGGCCAGCGTGAGGTCGTGCTGTTTGCGGCTGACGTCGTTGCCCTCTCCCGCGGGCGCCGCCCGGAGGAGTACGAGACTCCGCCTGACCCAAGAGGCGCACCCACCAGCGCGTCGATCACTGCGAACGTCGCGTATGTCACAGCGCACGTCGCCGGAACCGTGCATCCCGGTGGATACGACGCGGGCGTCGCCGCCGAACGGGCCTGGCAGCTCGCATGGTTGCGGGAGCGACTCGGCATCGCCGAGCCGTCGACCTAGACCCTCTCCCTCATGACGCGCCTCTAGACCTGAACAGCCGCATCGACGTAATCGAGCCAGTGACCCCAGCGGTCGTTTCGGCCGTTGACGGTATCGAGATAGGCAGTCTGAATCTCCTGCGTCACTGGCCCTACGCCGAGCTCCTGATCGTCGACGGCGCGCACCGGCGTCACCTCTGCGGCGGTGCCGGTCATGAAGAACTCGTCGGCGAGATAGAGATCGGAGCGAATGAGCGGAGTCTCCTCGACGACGTACCCGAGGTCATGGGCAATCGTGATCACCGCGCCGCGAGTCAGGCCCGGGAGAATCGACGTCGAGAGCGGCGGCGTGCGAATGACGCCGTTCTTGACCACGAAGATGTTCTCGCCCGGTCCGTCGGCCACGAAGCCGTCGTCGGTGAGCAGGATCCCCTCGTCGTATCCTCCGCGTCGCGCCTCGGTGGTCGCGAGCATCGAGTTGAGGTACACCCCGCTCGCCTTCGAGGCGTGCGGAATCGTGTTCGGGCCAACGCGCTTCCACGACGAGATGCAGGTCGTGATTCCCTGCTCGAGCGCCGTCTCACCGAGATACGCGCCCCACGGCCAGCTCATGATCACGGTCTCGACCGGGTTACCCTGCGTCGAGACGCCCAGCTGCCCGTAGCCGTAAAAGGCGATCGGCCGGATGTAACAGGCGGGCAGCCCGTTGGTGCGAACGAGCTCATGCGTCGCCTCGCGTAACTCCTCGACCGTGAACGGAATGTCCATGTAGAGCAGCCGAGCGGAGTCGTGCAGTCGTTGCATGTGGTCGGCGAGTCGGAAGACGGCCGGTCCCTTCGGCGTCTCGTAGCAGCGTACGCCCTCGAACACCCCGGAGCCGTAGTGGAGGCCGTGGACGCCGACGTGCACCTTCGCGTCGTCCCAGTCGACCAGCTCGCCGTTCATCCAGATCTTCTCGGTTGCCTCCATGGTGTGCCTCCGTGCTCGGGGTGTTCGTTACCTCTGTCTTTGGGTGGGGGGACAGACTAAAGTCTATCCCCCTGTCCCCCACGCTGTTCCCTACTCCTGCACGATGTCCACGAGAGACCCGCCTGTCAGCCGCACGAGCTCGTGCGGCGACAGCATCGCCATGTGTCTGTCCGAGCCGCCACCGACCCAGACAACCGGCGACGAGACGATCGTCCGCTCGACGAGGATGAGCGTGCCTGGAGGCGGCGGAACGGGCGAGACCCCGCCCGGCGCGAACCCCGTTACCTCGAGCACCTCGGCGGGGCGCGCCACCCTGGCATCGCCCGCCTCTGCCGCCAGAGCGATCTTTGCGGGGTCAGCCCGGCGGTCACCAGGAAGCAGGGCCAGCACAGGCTCCGTCCCGCACACGAAGACGAGCGACTTGACGATCTGCTCCAGCGCACACCCGATAGCATCTGCTGCCGCCTGTGCAGAGGGAGTGGCACTCTCGAACTGCTCGAGGCGAGCCTCCGCCCCTGCTGTCCGGAGAAAGACGGCGACGCGTTCCACGGGATCGGGCCAGGACATCGACCGATTACTCGAGATCGATGAAGATCGCGTCACCGAAGCCCACGTTGTGCATCTCGTCGATCAGTGCACCCGACGGGGGCTCGTCGACGGAGAGCGCCATCAACGCCTGCTGGCCGTCGCGGGTCCGCGAGACCGCCATGTTCGCGATGTTCGCGCCGTTCGTCCCGAACAGCGTCCCGACCTTCCCGATCACTCCGGGCACGTCGTCGTAGCGGAAGAAGACCATGTCCGGCGCGAACTCGATATCGATCCCGAAGCCGTAGGCGCTCGCCAGAAAGAGGCGCGGCTCTGGGCCGATCGTCGTTCCCGAGACCTCGACCTCGTTCCCGCCCTCGGGCGTCACGCGCACCTCAACGATGTTCATGTAGTCGCGCGAGGCACGCAGTCGCTCCTCGGAGACGACAATCCCGCGTTCGGCGGCGAGGAGAGACGCGTTCACGTAGTTGACGATCTGGTCGACCCGACCCTGGAAGATGCCGTCGAGTGCGGCGACGGTGAGCAATCGCGTGTCGTAGTCCGCGAGGGGGCCGTGCGCTGACACGACGACGCGCCGGGGCCGACCGCCCGCAAGCTCCACCGCAAGCCTGCCCAGTTTCGCCGCGAGTGGGATGAACGGCCCGAGGATCTCGAGCGACGCCTTGTCCACGATCGGGATGTTCACGGCGTTCGACACGAGCCCGCCCTCGAGTGCGGCGCACACCTGCTCGGCGATGATCACGCCCGCCCTGTCCTGCGCCTCGTCGGTCGACGCGGCCAGGTGCGGCGTCACGACGACGTTGTCGATGCCAAGTAACGGACCGTCGTACGGTTCGGCCGAGAACACGTCGAGCGCGGCGCCGGCGAGCTTGCCGGACTGGAGCGCCTCGGCGAGCGCCTCCTCGTCGATCAGCGCGCCGCGGGCGGCGTTGACGAGCCGAGCTCCGTCCTTCATCTTCCCGATTGATACTCGATTGATCATCCCGCGGGTCTCGTCCGTGAGCGGCGAGTGCAGGGTGAGAAAGTCCGCTGCCGCGAGAACATCGTCCTCGGAGGCTGCGTGGTCGACGCCGAGCTCACGGAACCGTTCGTCGGCAACGAAGGGGTCGTAGGCAACGACCTGCATCCCGAGACCGATCGCGCGGCGAGCAACTTGCTGGCCGATCCGGCCGAAGCCGAGCACGCCGAGCGTCTTCCCTTGGAGCTCGACCCCACCCCACTTCGACCGCTCCCACCGGCCTTGCTTGAGCGCCGCGTGCGCCTGCGGAATGTTCCGCGCGAGGGCGACCATCAAGCCCACGGTCTGCTCGGCCGCGGAGACCACCGTCGACTCGGGGGCGTTCGCGACGACGATTCCCCGTCGGGTCGCAGCCTCGACGTCGACGTTGTCGACTCCGACCCCCGCACGGCCGATCATCTTCAGATTCGTCGCCGCGTCGATGAGGTCGGCGGTCAGTTTCGTGGCGGAGCGAATCACGATCGCGTCGTAGTCGCCGATGATCTCTTCGATCGGCGTCGACTGATCCTCGTCGACGTCGAACTTCGATCGCAGGAGTGCAATTCCGGCGTCGGCGATCGACTCTCGCACAAGGACGCGCACGATCAGACCGCCGCTGCGTAGGCGGCAAGCGCGGCGGCTCCGCCTGCGCCTCGCTGGACAGTCGTACCCATCTCGACGAGCTGGAGCTCCACCGCGCCAAGCGCCGTTGTGATGTCGAAGATGTCGACGTACCCGATATGGCCGATCCGGAAGAGCCGCCCGGCGATGTCACCGTGGCCACCGGCGATCGTGATGCCGTACCGATCGCGCAGGGCGAGGCGAAGGGCAACTGCGTCGATTCCCTCAGGCGTCAGGATCCCTGTCAGTACGGCTGCGCCGTCGTTGTCCGGTGAGTAGAGCTCGAGTCCCATCGCCTTTGCCCCGGCGCGGCAGGCACGACCAAGGGCAACGTGGCGCGCGTGTGCGCTCTCGAGTCCCTCGGCGAGAATCAACTCGAGCGCGGCGTTCAGCGCAACGACAAGGGACGTCGCCGGCGTGAAGGGCGTGCTGCCCTTCGCCTGGTTCTTTCGTGCGTTCGCCCAGTCCCAGTAGAACCGCGGCAGGGTCGCCTCCTGCGAGCGCGCCCACGCACGCTCCGAGATCGATGCAAAGGCGAGTCCCGGCGGGGTCATCAGGGCCTTCTGCGATCCGGTGACGACGACGTCGACGCCCCAATCGTCGGTCTCGAGCGGCACGGCGCCGAGGCTCGAAATCGCATCGACCACCGAGATCACGCCGGCGTCGTTGCAGGCCTCGACGAGCGAGCGAATGTCGGAGACGACGCCTGTCGATGTTTCGGAGTGCACGAGCAGCGCGACCCTGGCGCCACTTTCCGAGAGCACGCGCGCAACATCCTCCGCTCGAGGCTGCGCGCCCCACGCGTAGTCGAGCGCGACGACTTCGCAGCCGAATGCGGCCGCGAGCTTCTGCCAGCGGGTGCCGAACTCGCCATGCGAGACGACGACGACCGGCTCACCGGGCGAGAGGAGATTGACGACGGAGGACTCGAACGCACCCGTCCCCGAGGAGGTGAAGACGAGAACGTCGTTCCTCGTGCGAAACACCTGCTGCAGCCGCTCCACCGCCCCGTTGAAGACGTCCTTGAAGTCCGGCGAGCGGTGATGGATCACCGGTTCAGCCATGGCGGCGAGGACCTCCGGCGGTACCGGCGTCGGGCCTGGAGTGAGGAGATAGCGCTTCTGAGACATCTGTTGAGAGGGTAGCGACGGGGAGGCGGGCGGCCCGCCACCAACCGGCCAGTGCGGCGGCTCACCCCCACGAGCGAAACGAGCAGGACGGACGAGTACCCTCTGCAGTCGTGGAAGCTCTCCTCGCCTTCGTGGCCACCCTGATCTCACTCCGGCTCAGCGCGGACCTCGTGCGACGCTACAGCGAGCGGAGAGCGCCCGAGTTGCTCATCTGGGCCGGGGCTATCGCCGCGTTTGCGATCGGCTCGGGGGCGCTTGCCTGGGGAGCCGCAGCCGGCTGGAGCGACCCTGCGTTTCGCGTCTACTACCTCTTCGGTGGACTGCTCGCAGCGTCGCTTCTCGGCGCAGGCTCGCTCGCCCGCGTCGGCGCTCGGGGCATCAGCCCGTTGACGCTTCTCTACATCGGTCTCGCGGTTGGCGTGGCTGTTGCGGTGCCGCTGACCGCCCCGGTGAGCGGTGGCTCGATCCCGGAGGCGCAGGCCCATCTCGCTCTCTTCCCGGCGCGCGTGCTTGCGATCCTTGGCAACTCCCTGGGAACCATTGCAGCGGTTGCCGTGGCACTGATGGGGATCCGGCGCCGTCCTCTCGGGAACGCCCTCATCCTGGCGGGCGTCGTCGTCGCGGCGCTCGGCAGCGCCCTGGCCGGCCTGGGAGAGGCCGAGACTGCGCTCTTCTCGGCCATCGCCGCACTGCTCCTGTACGGCGGCTTTCTGGCTCCTAGTCCCTCATCGCCGCCCGTGGCGGACGCTCACCCCGGCTCCGCCGGCGCCGCTCCCTGAACCAGACGACGGCGAGGAGGCCCGCAAGGAGCAGGCCGAGTGACACCTCCGCGATCAGGCCTGTCGTGCCTCCGTGCGCGAGCAGGTTCATCCGCGCGAGAGCAGCCAGAGGCCGCCGACGGTGTAGACGACCATGAGCGCCAGCATGGCGTATTGGCTGCGAAGCGCATCGCCACGATCGCGGAAGATCGCGACCGCGCGGTCGG
>JAJAZN010000249.1 GCA_026785685.1 Thermoleophilia bacterium | reverse complement strand
GGGCCGAGGTGCGACCCCGACACGAACTCGAGCGTCGCCGTCGGCGAGACGGGGTCGACGGGGAGCCAGACCGAGCACGTCTGCGTTCCCTCGACGTTGTAGTAGGGCTGATCCTGATGCCACGGCGTGCGTTGCGTCGTGCCGGGCTCCTTCACGAGCACGTGATCGTGATAGAACCGCACGTGCTCCGAGTCCATCAGCTGACCGGCAATAGCGGCGGCGGGTGACGTGCGCATGACCTGTTCGATCCCCGCCAGCCGTTGCCAGTTGCAGAAGTCCTCGAAGAATCGGCCCGGATCGTCCGAGCGACTGGCGACGAGGGCACGTTCACTCGGCGATGCCAGGTTCTGCTCGATCGCCTCCGCCGCGAGCGCGAGATGCTCCTTCGAGAACGCGCCATGAAGGCAGACGGCGCCGTCGCGACGAAAGGCCTCGACAAGGTCGTCCGCAACGGCGAGTTGCTCGTCCATCCGGCGAGTGTAGAAGACGGTCGGCCCGATAGAATCGTGGCGTGTCTGCTCCCATCGACCGCTCCACCAGCTGGCCCTACGACGCAGTAGGCGAGCCCGGCCCCTACGCCTACGCACGTGACGAGCAGCCGAACGCCGTTGCCGTCGAGCAAAAGCTCGGCGCGCTCGAAGGCGGGCGCTCGCTCCTCTTCCCTGCCGGCATGGCCGCCGTGACGGGCACCGTGCTGACGATGCTGCCGCCCGGGGGCACGATCGCCGTCGCCGAGGGCGCGTACTACGGGCACACGGTGCTCTTCGAGCACCTGCGTCCCTGGGGCATCAACGCTGTCGAGTACGACCAGGCGGGGTCACCACCCGAGAGTGCCGACCTGATCCTGATCGAGGCGCCCTCAAACCCGATGTTGACGATGCCCGACTTCGAGGCGGCTGCCGCGCACGCCGCGCCCGTGATCTGCGACGCCACACTCGCCTCACCCTTCCGCCTGCGACCCCTCGACGTCGGCTGCGACGTCGCACTGCACAGCGCCACGAAGGTGCTCGCCGGTCACGACGACCTGCTCGCAGGAATCGTCACCGTCAGCGATGACGGGCTCTTCGACCGCCTCCATCGAACGCGCCATCTCACGGGCCTCGTGGCCTCGGCTGACACGGCATGGCTCCTCGAGCGGGGACTCCAGACCGCGGAGGTTCGAATCGAGCGGATGGAAGCGTCGGCACGGGTCCTCGAGGAGCGGCTGGCCGCACACCCCGCCGTGGTCACGGCGCGATACCCCGGCTTCGGGTTCGTGATCTCGTTCGATGTCGCTGACGGCGCAGCCGCGCACCGCGTCGAGACGGCGACCGAGACGATCGTCAACGCGACGAGCCTCGGGAGCACCCACTCGAAGCTCGAGTCGCGGCACCGCTGGGAGGGCGATCGCTGCCCGGAGGGACTGCTGCGACTGTCGGTCGGCCTCGAGGATCCGGAAATGCTCTGGGGCGACCTCGAGCAGGCACTCGCGCGAACCTGATCGTGACATGTCCTAAGTGGTCATTTCAAAACGACTACTTCTGCGCTACTCTCTGTTCATGCGCACGATCCCCGCAACCCGATTCAAGGCCGAGTGCCTCCAGCTTCTCGACGACGTCGCCGAGAGCGGCGAGGCGATCATCGTGACCAAGCGTGGGAAACCCGTGGCCCGCCTTCTGCCTCTCGCTCCTCCGGAGTCGCTCGAGGGGAGTGTGACGTTCCTGGTCGACGATGAGGAGTTCATCGCGCCCCTCTTCCCCGACTACGAGCCTTCGTTCCCGTGATCGTGCTCGACACGCATACCTGGGTCTGGTGGCGGGCAGCCTCGCGACGCCTCTCGCACACCGCTGCGCGCGAAGTGGAGCGAGCCACGTCGATCGGGATCTCGACGATGAGCCTCTGGGAAGTGGCTCGCCTCGAGCGTGCCGGGCGGATGGTTCTCGATCGGGGTCTCTTGAGGTGGCTGTCGACTGCCCTTGCCGACGATCGGATCGAGGTGCTGCCCGTCAGTCGAGAGATCGCGCTCACAGCAGCGGCGGTCGGCGGAGAGGTGCACGACCCGACAGACCAGATCATCTTCGCCACCGCGGTCGAGAACGACGCGATGCTCGTCAGTCGAGACCAACGCCTGCACGATCTCGCCCCGACACGGCTCGTGTGGTGACGATCGTACGCCTGTAACGAATTGCCCCCTACGGATACCGTAGAAACATGCTCTTCACACGCAAATCCCAAACCATGCCCGCCCCGGAGGACACGCTCCCCGGTCGCCCGGGCTCCATGCCTATCACCGAGCAGCACGTCGTGCTCGGCACCTCGATCGAGTCGCCGTTCCCCGAAGGGATCGAAACGGCGATCTTCGGACTGGGTTGCTTCTGGGGGGCCGAGCGCCTCTTCTGGCAGCTTCCCTGCGTCTACACGACAGCGGTCGGCTACGCGGGTGGTACGACGCCCAACCCGAGCTATGAGGAGGCGTGCTCCGGACGCACCGGTCACACGGAGGCCGTCCTCGTCGCCTACGACCCGGCCCGGATCTCCTACGAGGACCTGCTCCAGACCTTCTGGGAGGGCCACGACCCGACCCAGGGAATGAGGCAGGGCAACGACGTGGGTTCGCAGTACCGCTCCGCGCTCTACTGGACGACGGATGCCCAGCAGGAGGCGGCGCTCGCCTCCAAGGCGCGCTACTCGATGGCTCTCGCCCAATCGGGCTACGGAATGATCACGACCGAGCTCGCCGAGGCGGGGCAGTTCTACTACGCCGAGACCTACCACCAGCAGTATCTGGCGCGGAACCCGCGCGGCTACTGCGGGATCGGCGGCACAGGCGTCGCGTGCCCGATCGGGACCGGCGTCGCAGGCGGACCCGCCAGGACGGAAGCGACCGGCTGATCCGGGCCGGTCGCTCTCCGCGCGAGGGCGGCTCTCCCCGCCAGCCTCGCCGACCTGAAGATCAAACGCGGCGGCGCCAACGCGCGAACACGTAATCGACGTCGCGCCGCTTCGATCGCGGCGCGAGAACGAACAGACGGTCGCCGGGCTGGATCACCGTGCTGCCGCGCGGTGGGATCGATTCGTCGCCGCGACCGACGACCGCGACAATCGCAGTCCGCGGAAGGCTCAGCTCGCGAACGGCCGCGCCGGCGATCGCGTGATCCGGTGCAACGACGAAGTCGATCAGCTCGAGTTTGCTGAGCGATCCCACTTCAGTCGGGGCCTCGACGGTCGGCGGTGCCGGCGACAGGAGGTGGAGTCGTCCAGCGACGCGCTCGAGCGTGGTTCCCTGCACGATGACCGAGACCACGACCACGAAGAAGACCGCGTTGAAGATCTGATTCGCGTGCGGCACTTCGGACGAGAGCGCGAAGGTTGCGAGGACGATCGGTACCGTACCTCGAAGACCGGCCCAGCCGAGGAGAAGCTTCTCGCGCGAATCGAACCCACTGAAGGCGGTCGACACCCAGACGGCGACCGGCCGGGTCACCAGCACGAGCAGGAACGCCAGCGCCAACCCACTCAGGGCGACTCTCGAGAGCTGGCTCGGGAACACGAGCAAGCCGAGAACGATGAAGAGGGCGACCTGTGCCAGAAACGCAAGCCCTTCGTGGAACGCCGTGATCTGGCGGCGGTAGCGCGACGGCGTGCTGCCGACGGCCAGGCCGACGAGGTACACCGCCAGGAAGCCGCTGCCGCCGATGATGTCGGCAATGCCGAACGAGAGAGCCGCCGCGGCGATCGAGGCGACGGGCGCGAATGCGCCGATCGGGGCAGGAAGCCGCGCGAACAGCCAGGTAGTCGCGAAGCCGAGAAGGATCCCGACAAGCAGTCCGAGGCCCAGCTACCGGACGACGACGAGAGCGAGATCCGGGAGCCCGTAGCTATCCGGCTGCTCGATCCACGCAATCAGGCCGAGTGTGAGCGCAATCGCCATCGGATCGTTCCCACCCGACTCCGCCTCGAGCGTGCGCGCCACCCGCCGGTCGATCTGCGTCGAGCGGAGCGTCGCAAAGACAGCCGCCGCATCCGTGGAGGAGACAACGGCACCGAGCAGGATCGCCTCCAACCAGGTGACGTCGAAGAGCATCTGGGCCGCGAGGCCCGTCAGAAGGGAGCTGACGACGACACCGACCGTGGAGAGAAGCGCGGCGGGAACCGCCACCCGACGCAGCCGGCGCCAGGATGTCTGCAGCCCGCCCTCGTACAGGATCAGCGCGAGGCCGACGACACCAACGTTACGCGCGAGCTCGGCGTCATCGAACTCGATACCGCCGGGACTGTCCGAGCCGAGCAGCATGCCCAGTCCGAGAAACGCGACGAGCACCGGCAGTCCCGTTCGAGCCGCTCCGAGCGCCACCACCACGCTGACGGCGAGCACGGCTCCGACGAGAAGCGTGATCGCCCCGAGGAGCATCCCTCCATACTTACGAGTCGACCACGATGGCGCGTTGCTGGATGCGTCGATCGCGCGCCCGAAATCCGTCGAGTCTCGCCATGAAAGGAGGCTTCGGCCGCCCCGGCTCGGCCCCCCTGAAGGCACAAGAGGGCTCTACTCCGTGGGTCAGTCGTCGGACAATGCGGATCGAAGCAGTGCGACCGCGTTCGAGCGCATGATCGCCACGGCCTCCGAGCGCGAGAGCCGGGCGATGTCCGTGAGCCAGACGAATGCCTCGATGCCCAGCGTCGAACCGATGCCGTAGGTGAGCCGCAGCAGCTCCTGCTCGGGCAACCCTCCTCGCAGAGGTGCAAGGGCATCTTCGATCCAGCCGATCCGCAATCCCCGGTGCATCGGCAGCTGTGGCCTCTGGGCTGGGTCGTCGTCGAGGGAGAGGCGCAGAACCGCGCGCATCTCCGGCTCGTAGGCAGGGATCCTGCGCGTCTGGTTCTCGGCGACGATCTCGAGCCTTCTGACCACGTCCCCGGGAGGTTCCGGGCCGAGCAACGATCGTTCCTCGATGTGCGGATACGCCGCAACGAGCAATGCGCGCTGATCAGGGAAGTATCGGTACGCCGTCGTGCGGGATACCGAGGCAGCGAGCGCCGCCTCCTCGAGCGTCGGGGTACGACCCTGGGAGAGGAGCGCCCGCGCCGCGGCGATCAGGGCATCTCGGGTGCGGGCCTTCTGCTGGACGCGACCGGTGCTCTCATATGGTACTTTCATACCATAATGGTACACAGTGTTCATGAACCGGGACTGTGTGCAACCGACACGAGGGGGCAGATGAGATGAGCGCTGTGCCGATCGTCCGCAACGCGGGAGAGGGAGAGCGGCTCCGTTTCTTCGGAGGCGGCATCCTCACGATCAAGGCGACAGCCGAGGAGACCGGCGGTGCCTTCCTGCTCTTCGAGGACCTGATGACGAAGGGCAAGACGACGCCGCTGCACATCCACGCCGACGAGGACGAGACGCTGTACGTGCTCGAGGGCGAGATCGTCGTCCACATCGACGGCGAGAATCACATGATCGCCACCGACGGAGTCGCTGTGGCGCCACGCGGTGTTCCACACGCGTTCCTCGTCACCTCGGAGACGGCCCGGGTGCTCACCCTGCTGACGCCAGGAAGCGCCGAGCCGTTCTATCGCGGCGCGAGCGAGCCGGCGGGCACCGGTTACCGTCCCTCAGGGCCGCTCGACTTCGCGCGCGGGCGCAAGTCGGCAGAGAAGTTCGGCGGGATGCGGGCAGTGGGGCCGCCGCCGTTTGAGCTCGGAGTCGACGAGTCAGGCCCGTGAGTGCGGAGAGAGATGAGGCGCCCGGTGGGCGCCCCATCTCTCTACCTCGATCTCAAAGCGGCTAGATGCCCGGGATCTTGATCAGAACGAACTGCCCGCCCTCACGCTTGTACGCGAAGTCGGGCAGACCGTTCCCGTTGTTGTCCTCACCCGGGGCCTTCTCCACCCAGAGGGTGTGCGCCTGGATGTTGATGAGGAACGCACCAGGCCCAAATGCCGCCGAGGCGTCGACGATACCGCTCGTCTCCCACGCTCCCCAGTTGCCGGCGGCCCTGCCGTCGACGTCGGTCGCACCGCCGTCGGCCGCCTGGTTCACCCTCGCAACCACGTCGGGCGTGCCCGAGAACGGGACGTACCAGAGCCGAGCCGTCGTCGCGCTGGCGTCCGTCGAGCTGGCGGGGAACTGCTGGCTCGAGCCCGGATCCTCGGTCAGGAGCAGTCCGGTTGCCGTGGTTTCGATGTTGTCCGGCTGGTGGACTTCCGTCGCTGTCTTGACCGGACTGTCGTCGCCCTCGACGAACACGGTGAGCGACGTCACGATCGTGGGGTCGCTCGGGTCGAGCACCATCTTCCAGACCCGGCCGTTCGTGGACTTGAAGTTGGGCGTATCCAGGGACGCCGAAGCCGCCCGGCCACGGCCCGATTCGACGATGTAGACGACATTGCCCATGCCGGGCCGCTTGTCGTAGGCGATGTCCTCGACGCGGGCGAACTGGAACACGTTGTGGATGTCGCTCCAGTACTCGAGCACCCATTGCGGGCCGTCGATCCCGGTCGCAATCGGGTTGCGCAGATCGGTCTGCCAGCTGCCGTTGTTGGGGGGCAGCGGGTAGCTCCTGTCTGCGGCCTTGATCGCCGTGCCGTCAGCGTTGCAGTCCGTGGCGATGTCCCTCGGCACCTTGATGAAGTGCCCGGTGACCGTCGTTCCGGAACCGGGAGGAACCTGGTAGTAGTTCTTCACGCCCGGCGTGTCCGAGACGAAGGCCCAGAGATCACCCTCGTCGGCCATAAGTGCATCTGTGCTCGGAGCGATGTAGGAGTACAGCTGGGACTGCGACGGCACCGCACCCGCGGAGAAAATCCCGGTTAGAGGATCTCGCGGTCAAAGCCTTCCTTGCTCGGCGCGAGGTAGTTGGAGCAGAACCGCTGGTAGCCGGCGCTGCTCTTGATCGCGAAGGATCCGTTGAGGACACCCGTCGAGTGCTGGTTGAGGATCAACTGGCTCACCTGCGAGTCGTCGAAGTCGTTCTCGCCGTTCGCAGCGGTCGGGGTAGCCGTGTTGTACGGGAACGGCACCTTGCTGGTCTCGTGGTTCACGAAGACGTCCGCCCTCCCC
The DNA here is from genome assembly GCA_026785685.1 of Thermoleophilia bacterium. Lineage (GTDB taxonomy): Bacteria > Actinomycetota > Thermoleophilia > Gaiellales > Gaiellaceae > Gaiella. Next base: position 1,189 of record JAJAZN010000249.1, on the reverse strand, counting down.
TGCCCTCTGGTGCGGAGAGCAATCCCGTCCGGAATCGCCTCGAAAGCTAGGCCAGTTGCCAGAAGGGCTCGTCCAGCCCCAGGCGATCGAGGACGACCTGGTTCAGCTCGCGCGTGCGTGGCTGCCACACGGGCGGCAGACGGTCGCTCCACCAGGCGTGGGCGAGCTCGCTGAGCTTGCCCACGCTGATCGTCGCGCCGGGCTCGCGACCGCCGAGCCAGCGCTCGATGTGCTCCTCCGACCGGAAGAGGTTCATCGCGCTTCAGGTGAAGACGATGTCGTCCCACCAGCGAGCCGCGGGAACGAGGCAGTGGAAGAGGAGGCTCTCATCGTCGGGTTGTTCGTCACGCACCTCAAGGGTCAACGCCTCGCCGCAATCGGGACACGACGTCTCGATCCGACCGTCGACGTGGAGGGCAGCGCAGATACCGAAGGCATCCCAGGCGCAGTTCGCGTACCACCAGCGCCCATCTGCCTGGACGCGATACGCCGTCGGCACGGCCGAGAATGGATTCGCCATCCGGATCTCCGCCGTCGCCGGGTTGAGGACGAGTGCGTGCTGCTCGTGGAGCCGCTGCCAGCCGCTGGCGACCTCGACTTCCGTCAGGCCTTCGGAGCCCGCGACCTCGCTCGCCGTCGGCGCTCTGCCGAGTTTCACGAAGAGGCTGTAGGTGACGGATCTGAGGCTCAGGTCATGTTCGTCCACAGAGCCACCCTCTCAGATCGCACCCCGGCCGTCCAGGAACCAGGCTCCTCTCCCAGACGCCGCGGCAGGTTGGATCATCAGTTGAACGCTACTCGACGATCGCGTTCGGGTTCCTCGGCTCATCCACTCTTGAAGTGCGCCACCGGCGGGCGTAGATTCACGCTGTCAACCAAGGAGGCCGCAGTGGCAGTCGCGCGAATCATCCAGACGCAGATCGGCACCGACGAGTACGACCAGATGCGAGAGCGTCTCGGCATCATTGACACGCCCCCGACCGGCGGGCTCTTCCATGTCGCGGCCATCGGCGACGACGGAAATGTCCGGATCGTGGAGGTCTGGGAGACGCGGGAGCAGGCCGAGGCCTGGGGCGAGAAGGTCGCCGCCGCCCGTGAGGCAGCTGGCCTCGGCGGCGCTCCGCCGTCGATCGAGTACCTGGACGTGCACAGCATCGTGAAGCCCTAGCGAGAGCTTTTCCGGGGCGGG
>JAJAZN010000248.1 GCA_026785685.1 Thermoleophilia bacterium | reverse complement strand
GTGATGGGCAAGGCAAACGGCGTGCCCGCGGCGATCGTCCGGGGCGTCGACGCTCGCGGAGACGGGCGCGCAACGGACATCGTCATGCTCCGCGAGCGTGATCTCTTCCGGTGAGTGGCAGTGGAAACTACTGACGGCCCCTCACGGGAACGTCCGATGCGGTCGCGGGTGGGAGAAGCGATTCTCCTGGTGTGGCGTCTCACAACGTTGGATAGGAAAGAGCATCGATTTGAGACGCTGCACTACCGCAAACAACATGGAGTTGGGAGTCCCGCAACGATCATTTCGGGTCACACGTTGAGGGACACCCCACTTGATCAACGACACAGAGGAGACATTCTGATGAAGAAGCTCATGCTCGGCCTCGTCTTCGCTCTCGCGGTCGCCGTTTCGATCGGTGTGCTGAGCGCGGGTGCGGTCACGTCGAACAAGGCCGTATCAGTCAAGCTCAACGAGTTCAACGTCCTTCCGGGTGTGCAGGGCGCCCCGGCCGGGAAGGTGACCTTTACCGTGAAGAACTCCGGCAAGATCGAGCACGAGTTCGTCGTGCTGAGGACACTGCGGTCTGCGGGTGGCCTGATGGGCAAGAGCGGCGAGGCAAGCGAGGCAGGCAACGTCTGCGAGATCGGATCCGTGAAGCCGGGACAGCAGAAGAAGCTGACGCTGACGCTGAAGAAGGGCCATTACTCGATCCTCTGCAACCTGCCGGGGCACTACAAGGGCGGACAGTTCGCGGACTTCTACGTTCGCTGAGTCACCTCCTTCACTGCCTTCCCGACCGGCGCGCGTCGGGCGGGGAGGCAGGAAACAGTGCGGTGACCAACGTCCTCCGACCCGATTCGCTCCGAATCCGGCGGTACACTTCACTCATGCGCAAACTTGCACTCTGGGGAACTCCGACGTCCGACTCGCACCGCGCGTGGGTGGAAGCCGTGGCAGCCGAGTTCACGGCGGACGACTTCGAGCTCGTCGACGATCACGCCGACGCCGACTTCGTCCTCAACATGTTCGACACCGCCGATCCGAAGGCCTTCCGCCGCTCGTCGCGGGGAACCTACTCGGCCTCGTTCTACGAGCTCGACGAGGTGCCGGATGATGTGCTCCGCACGAGCTACCCGAACCTCGTTCGCACGCTCGCGAATGTCGTCGTTCTCCATGTACCGGGCAAGGGTGTCTGGTTCACGACGATGGAGCGCGGCACGTACAAGATCTCGGATGACCCGGCCGAGGTGTTCGAGCGCCTGGCGCCCCTCGCGAAGTCGAAGCTCGTGATCGACAACGAGTTCATCCCCGATCTCGAGCCCGAACTGTGGGACGGCGATGAGATCACCGCCGACATCAACGCGGCCGGAAAGCGCATGGGCGAGCTCGACCTGCTTCCCGCTCCCTTCCCCGTCCACGAGTTCCTGAACGAGCGCGACCTGCGCCACGTAATGCGTCTCTACCAGGTCGGCGGTCTCTCCTACGGGAACCTCTCGGCGCGCAAGGACGACACCCGATTCTGGATGAGCGCTTCGGGCGTCGACAAGACCGCGCTCGAAGAGCCCGGCCGAGACATCCTGCTCGTCACGGACTACGACGAGCCCAACGCTCGCATGCGCATCAGCGTTGCGCCCGGGATCGAGCCGCGACGGGTCTCAGTCGACGCAATCGAGCACTGGATGATCTATCAGGCCCACCCGGAGGTCGGAGCAATCCTCCACGTCCACGCGTGGATGGAGGGCATCGCTGCCACGGACATCAACTACCCGTGCGGCACACAGGAGCTAGCCGAGTCGGTCGCTGACCTGATCGCCCGCGAACCCGACCCGGCGCACGCAGTGATCGGGCTCCGCAACCACGGAATCACGGCGACGGGCGACACGCTCACCGACATTCTCGACCGTATCCAGGTCGACATCCTCCGCCAGGTGCCGATGACGTAAGGGAGACGAAAGTCGCGATGGAAGAGCATATCGCGACTTTCGTCTCCCTTACGTCATCGATCATTTCTGCTCGCTTCGCGAGATCCTGTCGGGGAAGGCCGCGATGGAAAAGCGTCTCGCAGCCCTCCCCGCCTGATCCTCCTTCTCGCTTCGCGAGATCCTGAAGAGGCCCGCCCGCGGGCCGTTTGAGCGGAAGCGCGCAGCGAGGCCGGCGACCAGCGTCGACATGACCTCCGTGACCCTCATCGATCGTTTCTGCGCGCTACGCGCAGATCCTGGCGGGGAGGGCCGCGGTGGAAGAGCGTATCGCAGCCCTCCCCGCCTGATCATTTCTGCTCGCTTCGCGAGATCCTGAAGTGGCCCGCCCGCGGGCCGTTTGAGCGGAAGCGCGCAGCGAGGCCGGCGACCAGCGCCGACAAGACCTCCGTGACCCCTGCCATTCCCGTAGGGGCTATGCGCAGCCGAGCCTCGGCGAGGCGTAGCGTCGCCCATCCGTCGAGTCCTATACGTCCGGAGCCGTCCGCAGGCGCAGGAGGGCCAGAAGCGTGAGTGCCGGCACGAGGATGAGGTCGTTCACCATGCACCAGATGCAGATTGCATCGATCACGAAGAGCTGCAGGATCACGAGGTACGCGACGAACGCGAGCGAGCCGATCGCGAGTGCCGCGGTGAGAGTGCGCGCGAACTCGCTGTTCCATAGCGTCAACACGAGAGCAGCGATCCAGGCGCCGATCCCGAGCACTGCGACGGGAACGCCTACAAGCACGGCGTAACTCGAGTCCTGAACCGTCTCACACCCACCGGAGCCGGTGCAGATCAGCGCTGCCGGCTGGTAGTGCACGTAGGTCAGATACGTGGAGACGGCGACCCCTGCCGTCGAAACGATGAGCAGAGAGATGCGGAGCACACGGTCGCTCACCGCGGCCGCAGTTCCGTTGGGGCTCGCGTCATCCCTTCAGTGCGTCGTCGAGAGCGAACCGGAAGGCGCTCGGCTCGAGGGTCGTCGGACGGATCTCGTACGGCGGGTTCAGCCCGATCCCGACGAAGAACCAGGGTGTCCCGGGCACCTTGAGGGCCGTCGCCTCCGCCTGAATCGCGGCTATCTCCTTGGTCACGGCTGCGCTCTTCGCGTCCGTCTTTACCTTCGCGGCGTCGAGACCGGGAACCTCCGCCAGAATCTCGTCGATGAGCGAGTCCGTGACCCAGCCCGAGTTCTCCTCACCCTGGTTCGCGTAGAAGAGCTCGGCGACCTCCCAGAGCTTGTTCTGGTAGCCGGAGGCAACGACAATCCGCAGCGCCTTCTCCGAATCGGGGCCGAGGAAGGCAAGGCCGCGAAAGTCGACCTTGACGAGACCGGGTCTGACGTACTCGTCCACGATCGCCGGAAAAGCATTGTCGGTGTACTTCTTGCAGATCGGGCACTGGAGGTCCTCGAACTGGAGCAGCCTGACCGTCGCCTCCGGGTTTCCGAGCACGGTGCCCGTTTGACGGATCCCGGCGACGACTGCGAGTGTCGGATTCGCCGCATCCGTCGTCGTCCCGGTGCTCGTCGTCTCGGTCGTAGCGGCGTCGCCGCCGTTCTCGCGGGTAAGGATGCTCGCGGCCACGAGTGCGGCCGCGATCGCAATCGCAACGGCAATCGCAATCACGAGCGTTCGGCCACGCTTGCTCGCTGCGGATGGCTTGGGCACGGGTGGCACACACCAATTCTGCCTGCACCTGAGCTCGATCGCGCGAGAAGGTGTTGAATGCAGAGGTGGACGCAAGGACGACCAGACGGGCGCTCGTCGAGGCGGGAATTGCCATCACGTCCGAACTGTCGCTCGATGCAGTGCTCCAGAAACTGGTCCGGATCGCTGCGGAGCTCACCGACGCGCGCTATTCCGCGCTCGGAGTCATCGATCGCTCCGGCCTCGAACTCGAGCGATTCGTCACCCACGGGCTCGACGACGCGACGAGAGCCAGGATCGGTGATCTCCCGCGAGGGAAGGGGATTCTCGGCGTCCTGATCGCGGACGCACGCCCGATGCGGCTGGACGACCTCATGACCGACCCCCGGGCAGTGGGGTTCCCCCCAAACCATCCGCCGATGAATAGCTTCCTCGGCGTTCCGGTAATGACGCGCGGTGTCGCGTTCGGCAATCTCTACCTCGCCGAGAAGCAACCGAGCGGTCCCTTTTCGGAGGAGGACGAGGAATTGGTCATTCTGCTGGCCTCGCAGGCAGCGGTGGCGATAGAGAACGCCGGGAGTGTCCAGCGGGACGCGCTTCGGCGGGCGGTGCAGGCCCAGGAGGCGGAGCGGCGGCGGCTCGCACGCGAGTTGCACGACGAGACCGGTCAGGCGCTGACGTCGATGCTCCTCGGGCTTGCCGCTGTCGAGCGAGCGGAGACGGCTGACGATGCGCGCGCCGCTGCCGGTGAGCTCCGCGAGCTGGTCGTTTTGACGCTTCAGAACGTGCGAAGACTGGCGGTCGAGCTCCGGCCGTCCGCACTCGACGACTTCGGCCTCGAGCCTGCACTGCGCAGGCTCGGACAGACGGTCAAGGAAAGTGGTGCCCTTGACGTTCAGGTGGAGACGAGACTCGGTTCGGAGCGCCTACTCCCGGAGGTCGAGACGGCCGTCTACCGCATCGTGCAGGAGGCGCTGACGAACGTCGTCAAGCACGCGTCGGCGGAGCGAGTGAGCATCGTCGTCACGCGAATGCCCGAGAAGCTGATCGTCATCGTCGAGGACGACGGGTCAGGCTTCGACCCGGATGCCGGGCCGGGCGAGGGGCTCGGCCTGCTCGGAATGCGCGAACGTGTGCAGCTGCTCGACGGATCGCTCACGATCGACGCGTCGCTCGGCTCGGGAACGATGCTTGCCCTCGAGCTACCGCTTTCCTGAGCGGAGCCTGCGTCTCTATCACGCTGCGGCGTCGGCGGCGAGCGCGGCAATCGTTCGTCCGAACAACGGTGCGAACTTGAACCCGTGCCCCGAGCACGCCGAGGCGACGACGACACGTCCGTGACGTTCGAGGACGAACGACTCGTCGGCGGTGTTCGTGTAGATGCATGTCTCGATCGCGATCGGTTCCGGGTCGAGTTCGGGATAGCGCCCCTCGGCCCACGTGGCAACCCAGCGCACGATCGCGGGATCGGGCGTTCCCGGTTGATCGGGGTCGGTGACCGGGCCGGCGTGATGGAGGCCCGCCTTGAGCCCCAGCCCGGGAGCAGGAAGCGCGTAGTTGATCAGGCCGGTCCGGCGCAGACCGTGCTCCTCCGCATTCGGCACAGCGTCGTCGATCACCGGTGGAAGGCTCAGCGGGTCGGGAATCCGGAAATAGGTGAGCGTCTCGCGGGTGGGTATCACCGGCAATTCGATCTCGACTCCGGCGAGCAACGCACGAGACCAGGCGCCGCCCGCAACGACGCAGGCGCGAGCAGAGAACGTCTCGGCGGTCGTACGGACGAGGACGCATCCATTCGCGCGCTCGAGCGCGGTCACCGGATGATGATCGAGGACGCGCGCGCCGGCCTCAACGGCGGATCCGAGAAGCGCACCGTGCGCCCGGTCGGCGAGCGTCGTACCGCCGTCGGGCTGGTACAGAACATCCTCGGTCGGCAGTGCATTGATCGGCCATCGTGCTGCCGCTTCGGTCCCGGTGAGAAGCTCGTGGCGGACACCGCAGGAGGCGAGAGCCTGAGCACACTCGACGGCAAGGGCTCCGAAGGTGAGATCTCCCGTCGGCTCGATCAGCTGCTCGCTGGACTCCGCCTCCAGCTCACGCCAGGCGTGCAGTGCCCCCTGGGCGAGCCGCACGTAGTGCTGGTCAGGGTAGGTGAGGCGGAAGATCCGGGAGCCACCGTGGCTCGATCCGCGCGCGTGCCCGACCTCGAACTGTTCGAGGAGAACGACGCGGCGACCCGCCTGAGCGAGCGCTCGCGCTGTGGCGACTCCCATGATTCCTGCCCCGACGACGACGACCTCTGCGTCGATCGTTCGAAGCGTGCCCTGGCCCGCTACGGCGCGATCCCCCGGGCGGCCTTCGCCGCGGCTCGGGAGAGTGCCTGGTAGGCGCGAACTCGCTCGGCCTTGTCGCCTCCCGCCTCCGCTGCCTCGACTGCTCTGATGCGCTCCGAGACGCCGGCATCGATGGCGTCAACCCCGAACGCGAGCACCTGCTCCGAGACACCAGCGCGACGCGCGATCTCTCGCATCACCTGGAGTGACGGGATGCGCTCGCCTCGCTCGATCCTCGAGATGTATGCCGAGCTACAGCCCGGGAACGAGAGCTCGCGCTGGCTGAGGCCCGCGGCAAGCCGTGCCTCTCGCACGCGTTCTCCGACTGCTTGCGGGTCGTCGTAGTGCGGCGTGCGAGCACGTTTGAAGGTCAGCACAGGCGACTCCGCCATCACGGCTCCCAAAGGTACACCGTTATCGCCGCTGTGAATAGGGGCGGGCAAGTCTCATTCTGATTCGAGCTCTTAACGGGAGTGCGGGCCGTTGAAGACGACCAGGAGCGCGAGCTGCTCGTAGGACGTGAAGCGATGTTCGGCGCCGGCCGCGACGAAGAGTGCCATTCCCTCCGAGAGTGGAGTCGCGTTCCCCTCGACCTCCAGGACGCCGCTCCCCTCGAGAACGACGTACACCTCGTCCTCATCGTGCGGTTGTTGACGATCCGGTTCGGGTGCGACGAGCACGTAGACACCGATTTCGAGTCCCGGCGAGCTGTGGACGACCTCGTAACCACCGCCACGCTCGACCAGCGCGACTCTCGTCGCCTCGACGTCGAACGGATGGGCGGCGGTATCTGCCACATCCGAAGTGTACGTCGTGCAATGCTCGCTCCGTGCACATCGATGTCGAAGCTCTTTTCGAGGCCGGGCACGCGCGTTCGAGCGGGTGGCGCCGGATGCCTACGATCGCGACCGAGGCGATGGTGGCGACGAGTCACCCGCGTGCAACGCGCGCGGGCCTGCGCGCCCTCGAGCGCGGCGGGAATGCGGTCGACGCAGCGCTCGCTGCTGCCGCGATCCTCACGGTCGCCGAACCCACGGACAACGGTATCGGCGGAGACGCGTTCGCCCTCGTGTGGGACGAAGGCGTGCTCTACGGACTCAATGGGTCGGGTCGTGCTCCGGCCGATCTCGGCGACCGAACGAGGGCTGATGATGAGGGGCCATGCTCCGTCACGGTTCCGGGCGCCGTGCGCCTGTGGGACGCCCTTGCCACCCGGTTCGGGGATGTCGAGCTCAGGTCCGGGGAAGCTCTGCATGGCATGTGTCAGGTCGCGCACGTCATAAATCTTCATGAACACGTCGCCGCGCAGGCCTTCGGCGTTCGAGATGTAGATTGCCTCGTC
>JAJAZN010000247.1 GCA_026785685.1 Thermoleophilia bacterium | reverse complement strand
GTCCTCCTCGATCTCGGCGATCGGCACGCGCCAGGCGTGCTCGTTCTCCTCACGACCCTCGCGAGCGGCCCCACCCCACCACGCCTGGCACTCGGCGAACTCCTCAAACCGCATCGGCCGGGTCTTCGCGTACTTCTTCTTCCCCTCGGGCGGGTCGATCTCGTAGAACCAGACCTCGCGCGTGCGACCGGTCTTCTCGAAGAACAACAGGTTCGACGGAATGTCCGTGTAAGGCGCGAACACTCCGGGCGGCAGGCGCACGATCGTGTGCACATCGCATTCGGTCAGCAGCTGCTTCTTGATCCGCGCCGCGACGCCGTCGCCGAAGAGGAACCCGTTCGGGACGACCATCCCGCAGCGGCCGCCATCGTTCAGCCGCCGCACGATCAGCTGGAGAAAGAGCAGCGCCGTCTCGGCGGTGCGCGTGCCGGCGGGGAAGTTCTCCCGGATCGACTTCTCCTCCTCGCCGCCGAAGGGTGGATTTGTGAGCACGACGTCGACCTTGTCGGCGCGGCGCACCTGGGTGACGGGGTAGGCGAGCGCGTTGTCGCGCTGCAGCGCCGGTTGCTCGACCCCGTGCAGGAGCAGGTTCATCATCCCGAGGAGATACGGCAGCGGCTTCTTATCGATCCCCTTCAGGCTCCCGTGGAGGGTGCGTAACTGCTCGACGTTCTCGACCGCCGGCTCGAGCTCCTGGAGCGCCTCGACGAGGAAGCCGCCCGTGCCGCAGGCGGGGTCGAGGATCGTCTCGCCGAGCTTCGGCGCCACCTGCTGCACGACGAAGCGGATCGCGGGCCGAGGAGAGTAGAACTCGCCCGAGTCGCCGGCGGCGTCGCGCACCTCGCGCAGCATCGACTCGTACAGGTGCGCCATCGTATGGACGTCGTCGGCGGAGGTGAAGTTGACCCGCTCGACCTGGTCGACGACGTCGCGCAGGAGGTAGCCGGAGAGCATGCGGCAGTAGGTCTCCTTGAAGACGGCGGCGATCGTGTCGCGCGCGTCGAGCTCGCCCGTCCCTGACGAAAGCTCCCGCAGATGAGGCAGCAGCTCGCCGTTGACGAAGTCGAGCAGCTCCGGGCCGGTGCGACCCTCGGGGTCGACGGCCCAGTCACGCCAGCGGAACGACTCCTCGATCGCAGGCAGGTGGTCCCTGTCCGTCACGGCCCGCTGCTGCTCGCGGGCGTCGAATGCCTTCAGAAAGAGGAGCCAGGCGAGCTGAGGGACGCGGTCGAGGTCGCCGTTCAGACCCGCGTCCTTGCGCATGATGTCCCGGGGGGTCTTGATCGCGGAGGAGAGCCGCACCTGCGGCGTCGTCTCGGCTGGCTGAGCGCGTCGGCGGGCCATCAGGCGGCATCCTCGCGGACCCGCGCCCAGAAGGCGCGGAGAGTCGACATCGCCTCGTCGAGTGTGCGAGCGGAGAGGTCGAGCGACTCGACGCGCTTTGCGTAGTCCGGCCCCCACCCTTCCGGCGGATCGGGAAGCTCGTCAGGCCACACGTGCGTCGCGCGAGTCTCGAAGACATGGGCCGTAACCCGCTCGAGCTTCGGACTCGGCTCGAGCCCGTCGTCGATCAGGATCACATGTCGACGAGATCGCGGACGCGAGAGTTCGGAGAGCCGTAGTCGCGCGTCAGCGCATGGAGCTTCTCGGCGAAGTGCTGCGTCCGCTCGACCACCTCGACGTCCACAGTCGGTAGATCGGAGAAAGCGAGCATGCCGGGGAGCGCGATCCGTTCCGTCGCGGCGATTTCGGCAAATCGAGGCACGACATCGATCTGCACGCGTCCGAATGCCCGCTCCGCGAGCGCGACGTCGACTCCGAACCTCCATCCGGCCTCGCCCTCCTGCAAGGCTGCGAGCGACGACGGCTCCCCGACGACGAAGACGAACCCGTCGCCGTCGAGATCGACGTCGAGGGCCGTGGCAAGTCGCACGCGGATGTCGTTACCGTCTTCGCCGTCGGCGCGGACGACGAGGTCGAGATCGCGGGTCATCCGCGATTGCTCCGGGAGCCGTACCTCGAGGCCATGCCGCCCTTGAGGATCCACCGTCCCGGATCTGCCCGCTCGAGGCGCACGAGCAGACGCTCGAAGACGACGCGTCGTCTGAGTCGTTCGAGGTTGGTGTCAGTCTGGCGCGCGCGATCGAGGAGACGCCGCTCGAGCGCATCACGGAAGGCCGCAGGCGTCGCGTAGGCGCTCATGTGGCGAGCGCTCGCTCGATGCGGAGCGCGGCTCGTGGACTATGCTCATCCGTGTGCCTGCGCAACGCCGCTTCACTCACGAGGCCACGGCGCGCTGCGTCAGCGATTGCCGTTCCGAGCTGATCGGCGTCCATCTCAGATGCAGCGGCGTCGAGCAGGGATCGGACGGGCGTGGTCACGCGGAAGCCTTCTCCGTGACGAACGTCATCCGGTTTGACGGCACCAATGTGGAGTTCGACACCTAGAGCACTGCGGCGGAAGCCCTTCGGCACAGTCAGGTGCACACGCGCGGGATTTGCGTCACCGAGGTCGTAGAACGACAGTGCGGTATCGTGAGAGACGACGGCGTCGTTCCCCGCCCAGAGTGACCAGCGAACGAGGTCCTCGTGCTCACCGACAGGCCATTCGCGAAGCCTGAAGATACCCCGGTCCACGCGAATCCAGTTTCCACGCTCGACGTGGTAGCGCTGGGACGCGTAAGAATGGCCAATGGCCAGCGCCTGCGCGGCCGTGAAGTATCCCGACTGGTGGCGGGCGAGTTGCGCGAGGCGGTGGCGGAGGTCTGTGCGATCACGGACTGCCATACGTTAAACTATACATGATTTATAGTTTTGCGCATGGTGATAGCGCCAAACTATACTTTTCATATAGTTTCAAGCGGCGTAGAGGAGCCCGGCGAGTTCGTCCACCGCATCCTGAAGCGCTCCGGCGCCTCCAAACTGCGCTGCGATCTCGACGGGTGTTCCATGATCGGAGAGCGGCGGCACCTCGAGCACTGCGAGGTCGTCGAGTTGCGAGACGCCCCACTCCGCGTACTTCTCCAGGAGCTCTTCAAGGACGGCTCGCGCCTCGGGCTCCCAGCGGGCGAAGAACTCCTCGTGCTCTCGGCGCAGTGCCTGTGCACGCTGACGCCGACTCGTCGCAGGGCCGTTCCACGCCACGTGGACGAGCAGGTCGAGCGGATCTGCTTCTGCCAGTCCCGTTCGCTCCGCGAGCTCGGTGATGTCGATGCCCCTCGCGACGAGCGCATCGACGACCGCGTCGCGTCCGTCATGGGTGCGCCACCGAGCCCGGAGGTCATCGGCGCCGCCAAAGAGCCGACGGAGTTCGTCGGCTGCATGGTCGGCGTACTCGACGAGACGGAGACGACCGTCCATGGGGTCGGGGAGGTAGAAGCCCTCCGCGGTGACGGAGACCTCGAGGCCATCGATGTAGAGCTTCCGGGCGCGCTCCGGCGGACTCGGCTCAGCGTCATCCTGGCCATACTCGGGCTCGGGCTCCGCCACCTCGTCGCCAGCTACAACCACACCCTTCGTCGTTGATCTCCTCCGTGGTGACCGACTCAGGGACGCCGTCGAACTCTGCATCCTCGAACAGTGCCGTCGCGCCCGAGTAGTCGATGATCTCGAAGCTGAGCTTGTCGTCGTCGGGGAAGAGCCGCGTGCCGCGGCCGATGATCTGCTTGAAGTCGACCCTCGAGCCGATCGGCTTGAAGAGGACGACGTTTCGCAGCGTCGGAATGTCGACACCGGTGCCGAGGAGCTTCGAGGTGGTCGCGATCACCGGGGTCGCCGACTCGACGTCGATCAGGTTGCCGAGGTGCTCACGGCCGACATCGCCCTCATCGGAGACGATGCGGACGACGTAGTCGGGATGCCGGCGGACGAGATCCGCGTTCGCCTCCGCGAGCGCGGCCCGCATCTGCTCGGCGTGCTCGGAGTCGACGCAGAAGACGATCGTGTTCGCCATCGGATCCGTTCGACGCAGATAGTCGGTCAGGTGCCGCGCGGCAGCCTTCGTGCGGTCGAGCAGGGAGACGACGCGCTCGAACTCGCCCGTTCCGTAGAGCCCGGCCGGAACCTCTCGTCCGTAGCGGTCGACCTCACCCTCGATCGGGCTCCAGCCGTGGGCGTCAGGGCTGAGCACGACCCGGCGCACGCGGTGCGGCGCCAGGAAGCCGTCCTCGATGCTCTCCGCCAGCGAGTACGTGTAGACGGGGTCGCCGAAGTAGCGATACGAGTCGACGTTGTCGGTGCGGAGCGGCGTCGCTGTCATGCCCACCTATACCGCCGAGTCGAAACGCTCGAGAATCGAGCGCCAGCTCGAGTCGTCGCCCGCGCTGCCGCGGTGACACTCGTCGACGACGATCAGGTCGAAGAAGTCGGGCGCAAAGTCCTTGTAGAGACCCGTCGGCCCCTCCCGCATCTGCGAGCCCCTGGTAGAGCCCGAAGTAGATCTCCCGGCTCGTGCGCGCCTCGCCCTGGATTCGCCACAGCGCGTCGCCGAATACCGGCTGGAACTCTCTTGCGTAGGGCTGGTCGACGAGGATTCTCCGGTCGGCGAGGTAGAGGATGCGCGGTTTCCGGTTCGCCGGCCAGTCGCCGTGCCAGAGCTTCCAGACGAGCTGGAGCGCCACGAACGTCTTGCCCGTTCCCGTTGCGAGCGTGAGGAGTACCCGCTCCTGACCACCGAGGATCGCCTCGAGCGCTCGTTCGATTGCGACCCGCTGGTCGTAGCGAGGCTCCTTGACGGAGCCGTCCGGGTTGCGGAGGACGCGCGAGAACGACTGCCGCACGATCGGATCTACGTCAGCCGCGAGACCTTCCAGCGCCGGTAGCGAAGCCACGCGTCGCTCGGCGACGGGAACGCTTCTGGGCTGAACTCAACGCCGGTGTCGAGATCTCGCTCCCGGATTGCGGTGCCGTTCGTCGGGTACGCGAGCGGAAGGTCGAGCATGGTCGCGTAGCGGACTGCTTGGCCGAAACCGTCCTCCGGCATCTTGTACTCACGCTTCGCCTCCACGACCGCGACGCCGAGCCCCGGAGAGACCTCGAGCAGGTAGTCGGCCCGGAGCGGCGGCTCGCGGCGGTGCCTGCCGCGGGTCGGGACGATGCGACCGTCCGAGACCGGATACTGCTCGACGATCTGGTCGTCAGACCAGCCCGCCTCCTTCAGGCGGGGGACGACGTAGTCCCGGCAGGTGTCCTCCTCGAGCGGGCCGCGTGTTGACATCCGTCGCATCGTATGACGGCGCGCGCTCGTCGCCTACCCAACATAAAACCCTGGAGGCCAGCTGAAACCGGTCACCGTGCTGGCTCATGCGGACTCGGTGGGCGAAGGCGGCGCTCTGCCTCGCTTCGCACAGCACCCGGTGGCGAGAAACTCAGGCTGCGTGACTCGAGGCGCCTGGCCCCGAGGTGGCCCACTCGTGGATCTCGTACCAGTGCGTTCCGGTGAGCGCCTCGACGACCTGCGGGTCGGTGTGGGCGCCGTTGAAGACGTGATGGTCGAGGTCACAGCACATCTCGACCTCTCCGAGCGAAACATGCGTGATCCTTGAGAGCACGTCGAACGGCAGCTGGGCGTCGGCCACCGAGATGTGCTTGAACTGAAGGTCGGGTGCGAGCTCCATCAACTCCGGCCATTCGGGACAGGTCTTGTAGCTCATCGGATCTCCTCCTTCGCCCCTGCGCTCCACGTTCCTCCGAGGCGGATCAGCCCGCGCTCCTCCCCGTCGGGGTAGACGAGGAAGGAGACCGCATCATCGTAGGAGTGCAACGTGTGGCCCTCGGCAGAGATGAGGCCGAGCCGTACCCGGAAACGACCGAAGGAAAGTGCCGGTCTCTCGATTTCGAGCTGGACAGTCGCTGCGCCACTTCCTGCCGGCCAGCCGATCGTCGCCGTGTCGACGGATTCCTCGGCAACCAGAAGGCCCGTCGAGTCGCGGATCTCGAGATGGAGGCTTGGTGGAGCGATCGCCGCGGCAGCCTGGAGATCGACCTCGAGTCGTAGCGGCTCGCCGGCGAGAAACTGTGAGCGCTCCCCGCCGTCTGCGTCGAGCAGCCGGACGCCTGTGATCTCGACCTCGCCCGTCCCCCACTCGCGGAGGCCGACCTCGCGCTCCGCCGGATCGAGATCGTCGGCGAGAAGACGCCGATAGCGCGCGATAGCCTCGTGCGTCGGCCCGTCGTAGACCTTCTCGCCACCCGAAAGGAGAATCGATCGCTCGCACAACCGCTCCACTGCCTGCGCGTCGTGCGAGACGAAGAGGATCGTCCCGCCCTGACTCTTGAACGCCGCGATGACGCCGAAGCACTTGCGCTGGAAGTTCTCGTCACCGACAGCAAAGACCTCGTCGAGCAGGAGCACGTCGGCCTGGAGGAACGCGGCGATCGCGAAGCCGAGCCGCATCGCCATCCCACTCGAGTACGTCCGGACTGGCCGGTCGATCGCGTGCTCGAGCTCCGCGAAGGCGACGATCTCGTCGAACTGCTCGCGAATCTCGGTTCGCCGTAGACCCTGGATCGAACCGTTCAGATAGACGTTGTCACGGCCGCTGAAGTCGGGATGGAAGCCGGCGCCGAGCTCGAGCAGGGAGCCGATGCGGCCGTCCACCCGCACCGACCCGGTGGTCGGCTTGATGATGCCGGCGAGCACGCGGAGGAGCGTCGACTTGCCCGAGCCGTTGCGACCGATCAGGCCGACGGCCTCACCCGGCACGATCTCGGCCGAGACGTCACGTAAGGCCCACACGTCCTGCGCACCCGTCCTGCCGCGCGCGACGACGAGATCCTTGAGCGTGCGCGTCTCGCGCGCGTGGATCCGGAAGCGCCGGGAGACGGCGTCGGCGGAGACGCGACCGGGCGAGCTCAGCTCGCTCACGACGGAGGCCTTACGCGGGACGCGCTCCGCTCCTGGACAAGGGCTGCAAGCCGCGTCAGAGTGTCGGGATCGACGGACGGGAAGACCCCGTGACCGAGGTTGAAAATGTGACCCGGTCGACCGGCGGCTCGCGCGAGGATGTCGAGAGCCTCTGCCTCGACGACGCCCCACGGAGCGAGCAGCACGGCCGGGTCGAGGTTGCCCTGCACTGCCCGATCGGGAACCTTCGCCCACCCGACATCGAGTGGAATCCTCCAATCGAGACCGATCACGTCACCGCCCGCCGCCGCCATCTCCTCGAGCAGCGTTGCCGTTCCCGTTCCGAAGTGGATCGTCGGTACGTCGACCGCCGCGAGTACGCGCGCCGAGTGCGGGGCGACGTAGTCGCGGTACTGGGCCGGCGAAAGCGCGCCCACCCAGGAATCGAACAGTTGAATCACGTCCGCGCCCGCGCGCACCTTCGCGGCGACGTAGGCGGCGAACGTTGCCGACAGCTTCTCGAGGAGCGCATGCCAGACCTCTGGTTCGCCGAGCATCAGACTCTTCGTCAGTGCGAACTCGCGGCTCGGCTTCCCTTCGACGAGATACCCGGCGACGGTGAACGGGCCGCCGCAGAAGCCGACAACGGCCTGGTCGGGACGGAGCGCAGCGCGGACGAGTCGGACTGCTTCGAGGACGGGAGCGAACGCCTCTTCCGGATCCGGGACGCGCAGCCGCTCGACATCGGCAAGCGTGCGGATGGGTTCGTCGATCACCGGGCCGACGCCCTCGACGAGGCGCACGTCGATGCCCATGCCGAGGACCGGGGTCATGATGTCGGCGAACATCACCGCAGCGTCGACGTTGTGGCGTCTCACGGGCTGGAGCGTCACCTCCGCGCAGAGCTCGGGTGTGTGGGCGACTTCAAAGAAGGCGTGTTTCGCGCGGATCGCGCGATATTCCGGAAGCGACCGGCCCGCCTGGCGCATGAACCACACCGGCGTCCACTCGACTTCCTCGCGCCTGGCGGCGCGCACGAGAAGCGGCTCGCTCACGAGGTCGGACGGCTCCTTCGACCGGAACCCCGTAGGGGACGGGCGGATGCCCGTCCCGAGAGCGAACGAGAGCTCCACTTGCCTTTGAGGCAAGCCAGCGAAACGTAATGCCACAAGGCTCTAGAGTAGCCCCCATCGTGCATCGCGTCGGTGAGCACCCCATTCCAGGCGGCCCTCTGGCCCCACGCTGGCTCGCGTGGTCACTCGAGCCCCAACGCGCCGGCGTGACGTCGACGGCACTCGTATCGCTCGAGAACGCGGGCACGGCAACCTGGGTCTCGAGGGGAACGAACGGAGTCCAGGTCTCCTTTCACTGGCTCGATCCTCTGGGGAACCC
>JAJAZN010000246.1 GCA_026785685.1 Thermoleophilia bacterium | reverse complement strand
CGGTGGAAGAGCGTACCGCGAGTGAGGCAGCGCATCCCTTGTCTGCAGATCGGGCTTCGCCTTCGATCGCGAAGATCCCTGAAGGGGCCGGCCCGCCGGCCGAGCGGCCTGCGCCCTCCGATCATCGATCTATAAGAGAGCTGTGCCGAACGACCTGGGTTCCAACGAGCCGGCGGGCAGGCGGCGGCCCCGGGCCGATCGCGAGCACCGCCGCGCTGCGCGACAGGCTTCGGCTCGGTTCAGCGGAGTCCCACCGCGGAACGCGTTCAGGCCTGTGGCTCTCCTCGGCGAGGATCAGCTCCAGGCCGTGCACGAGGCGTCTCTCGCTCTCCTGCAGGACGTCGGAGTGGAGTTCATGGGTGCAGCAGCACGCGCTGTCTTCGCGTCGGCCGGCGCGCTCGTCGATGAGGAGACCGGTGTCGTGCGCATCCCGCGCGAGATCGTCGAGTACGCAGTTGCCGCCGCGCCCGTGCACTTCACCGTCACGCCGAGGAACCCGGAGCGGAGGCTCGAGATCGGCGGTGACCGGATCGCGTTCGGGCTCGTTGCAGGACCGCCGACGGTTCACGATCGAATCGGGGGCCGCCGTACCGGGAACCTCGACGACTACGTCACCCTGGTCAAGCTCGCCCAGTGCTTCGACGTGATCCACTTCCTCGGCAATCAACCGACGTCACCGCAGGAGCTGCCGGTGGGCACACGGCATCTCGACACGTACCTCGCCAATCTCACCTACACGGACAGGACGTTCCATTGCCTCGCTATCGGGCGTGCGCGCACGCTCGATGGAATCGAGATGATGGCGATTTCCCGCGGTCTCACGCTGGAGCAGATCGTTGACGATCCGTGCGTGCTCACGATCATCTCGGTCAACTCGCCTCGGCGCTTCGACGAGGCGATGACGGATGGGCTGATGGCGATGGCCGAGTTCGGTCAGCCCGCGGTGGTGACCCCGTTCACGCTGATGGGAGCGATGACACCGGTGACGCTCGTTGCCGCCCTCAT
Organism: Thermoleophilia bacterium; assembly: GCA_026785685.1. Lineage (GTDB taxonomy): Bacteria > Actinomycetota > Thermoleophilia > Gaiellales > Gaiellaceae > Gaiella. Next base: position 6,180 of record JAJAZN010000246.1, on the reverse strand, counting down.
CCAGCAGAACGCGGAAGCGCTTGCCGGCATCACGCTCGCACAACTCGTTCGCCCGGGGACGCCGGTTGTCTATGGAGCGTTCACGTCCAACGTCGACCTGCGCAGCGGAGCCCCGGCTTTCGGCACACCCGAGAACGCGCGGGCAACAATCGCGGCCGGTCAGCTTGCACGGCTCTATCGGATTCCCTACCGGGCGAGCAACGCGAGCGCGAGCAATGCCGTCGACGCTCAGGCTGCCTACGAGTCGCAGATGTCGATCTGGTCAGGCGTGCTCGGCGGCGCTCATCTGCTCTACCACGGCGCGGGCTGGATGGAAGGCGGGCTCACCGCCTCCTTCGAGAAGATCGTGCTCGACGTCGAGATGCTGCAGATGATGGCCGTGACGATCGCGCCGGCCGATGTGACCGCCGCCGAGATCGAGGAGGGAGTCGCGGCGATTGCCGACGTTGCGACCGGGGGACACTTCTTCGGATCCCCGCACACGCTCGCCCGATACGAGACGGCGTTCTACGAGCCGCTGATCTCGAACTGGCAGAACTACGAGAGCTGGGTGGCCGCCGGCTCGCCCGCGGCCGACGAGCGGGCGACGCTTGTCTGGCAAGAGGCGCTCGCGCGGTACGAACGTCCGCCGCTTCGGCCCGACGTCGAGCAGCGCCTCGATGCGTTCGTCGCGCGTCGGCGTGCCGAACTCCGCGACGTCGATCACTGACGACAGCGGGACGTGCCGCCTACCCGGGCGGACACTGCTCGAGCCACCAGCGCGCGATGTCTCCGCGCCGCATGAACGAGACGCCCGGCGTGCGCCGAGCATGCTCGAGGAACGCGCGCAACGCGGCCGCACGTGCTGCCTGCCCGCTCCAACGCGCGTGCACCGCGACCGTCATCATCGTCGTCCGGCCCTCGCGTACGAGCTCGTCGAGCCCCATCACGAGCGTGTCGAGGAAGTCGCGCGGGCTCGCGAACCCCGGGTTCATGAGAAAGCGGCTGTCGTTGTACGTCTTCGAGTACGGGACGACCAGAAACGGCTGCCCCTTGCATGTCGCGTAGTAGGGGATGTCGTCGGCGCAGCCGTCCGAGTCGTAGAGGAAGCCGCCTGCCTCGACGAGGAGCTCTCGCGTCGACTCGCTCGGCCACGACGGGCAGTTCCAGCCGATCGGCCGGTAGCCCAGGCTCTGCTCGTAACTCGCGATCGCACGCTGGAGATGCTCTCGTTCCTCGTCGCGTGGCATGTCCCAGAGCGGGATCCAGCGCCACCCGTGGCCGAGGAGATCGTGGCCGTGCTCGTGCATCCACGCGGGCACCTCGGGGTTCAGCTCGAGCGCAACCGCCGCCGCGGACACCGTTACGGGCACTGCTGCCTCGTCGAAGATCCGAGCGAGGCGCCACACTCCCGCGCGGCTGCCGTACTCGTAGTGCGCCTCCGTGCCGGGGTCGCGCCGCGGAGGCTGCACGCCTGCATCTGCGTACTCGCCCCAACCCTCGTTCCGGCCGTCACCCCACAGAACGGACGCCTCCGATCCCTCCTCGTACACGAGCACGAGGTTGACCACGACGGTCGCGCCGTCCGGCCACGAAATCGACGGTGGCGTACGTCCGTAGCCAACGAGATCACGTTGCCGTACGCGGTCGGGGATCACGGTGCTCCCTCGGTTTCGATCACGTGGGTGACGGCCGCAACGAGTGCATCGTTCTCCGCTCGACGACCGATGCTGATCCGCACGAGCGAACCGAGCGGACGGATGACGACGCCCTGCGTCAGCACCGAGGCGGCGAACGAGGCAGCAATCGGAGGCTCCGAGCAGTCGACTGCCACGAAGTTTCCTCCCGAGGAATAGGCGCGCAGGCCGAGGTTGCGCAGGAGGGGAACGAGTCTCTCGCGCTCGCTCGTGATCCGTGCGATCTGGTGTTGGTGGTACGCCTCGTCCTCGAACGCCGCAAGGCCGGCGTGGAGAGCAGGTGAGCTGACCGCGCTCCCGGGACCGAGGAAGCGGTCGACGAAGTCCAGAACACGTGCGTCGCCGACGGCGTATCCGACGCGGACGCCGGCGAGGCAGTAGGCCTTCGAGAACGTGCGGGTGATGATGACGTTCTCGTACTCGTGGACGAGGTGCATCGGGTCGCGGGCCGGGTCGAAGTCGGCGTACGCGGCGTCGAGCAGGAGAGGGACGCCCGTGTCCGCGATGCGCTTGATGTCGTCGAGCTCCATCGCGTTCCCCGTTGGGTTGTTCGGCGTGCAGATGACGACCAGTCGCGTCGCGCTGCCGATCGCCTCGAGGACGCAGGTGGCGTCGTAGTGGAAGCCGTGCTCGTCGACGGTGAGCGGAACGTCCACGACGCATGCTTCGAGCGCTTCGAGACGTCGACGGAAAACGGGCCAGGACGGATCGGGGAGGACGACCTGGTCGCCAGCGCGCAGGAACGTACGAAAGGCAGCATCGATCACCTCCGTCGAGCCGGCCGTGACGATGACTTGTGCTGCCTCGACGGCGTAGCGCTCGGCCAGTGCGACCTGCAGAGGCGGGGTCGGAGGAGGGGAGAGGTTTGCATCGCTGAACGCACGCTCGAGTGCCTCCCGCACGCGCGGCGACGGAGGCTCGGTGTTCTCGTTCGATGCGAGACGGATCAGATCCGGGTTGCCCGCTGATGCGGCGAGATGGGCGAGATAGGCCCGATTCGAGGGCAGCGCGAGTGCAGCAGGAACGAGAAACGGCTCCACCGTGCTTTCGTCGGTTACGGTCACGCCTCGAGAACCTCGGCCACCTCGACGATGCGACCACCTTCGAGGAGCGACCGCTCGCACGCGAGCGCGGTTGCGAGCGTTTCGATCGCGTCGCGTGGCGTGCAGAACACGGCGTTCGGGGTCGCAGCCTCGATCGCGTCGACGAACCGGGCGATCGCGCGCTCGAACGGATGCACGACCATCGTCTCCTTGATCCGGACATCGCCAACCTGCCCCGAAAGCGTGAAGGCAGGGTCGAGCTTGAGATGGAGCGTCGCCGACGGTGCGAGCACATCGAGCGAGTAGGCGCCCGGCTGGCCCTGTGTCGTCCACGCGAGAATGACCGTGCCGACCGCCCCGTTTGCAAACCGGAGCGTGATCGTGGCTGCGTCCTCGATGTCGCCCGGGTCGATCTCGCTCTGGGCCAGATGGATGCCCGTCGCCGCGACCTGCACCGATTCGACCTCGCCGGCAACCGCGCGCTGCAGGTCGAGCTGGTGGCTACCCCGCTCGAGCAGATTGCCGCCGCCGCCCGACCGCTCGAGGAACCACGACCGCGCCGCCGTCGGGCCGACGCTCACGCCCCACAGGTAGGCGACCGGCTGATCGCCGAGGGCGGCCATGAGATGCTCGAGCGCCTCGGTCGCATGCCACTGGTAGCCGATCGCGCAGACGACTCCCGCGCGCTCGGATGCTTCCGCTATCGCAACCGCATCCTCGAGGGTGCGTGCGATCGGCTTCTCCAGAAAGACCGGCAGCCCTCGCTCCATCGCTGCGACGGCGGGAGCGCGATGATGAAGCGGCGGCGTCGCGACCCAGACGGCGTCGAGCTCCTCGGCCTCGAGCAGTTCCTCCCAGGCGCCGTAGATTCGCGCTCCCTCGGGAGCGACCTTTGCGGCCCGCTCGAGGTCGATGTCGCAGATCGCGACGACGTCGTGGCCGAGCTTGCGGAGGACGAAGACGTGGTCAGTGGCGATCCACCCGGCGCCGATGAGCCCGATGCGGAGGGGATCGGCCACGCGCCTACTCTACGTCCACGGGCACACCCTGCGCGCTGCCGCGAGTGGGCACCGAATAGCCTGGCGGCATCGGAGGACGTCTCGACGGACGATCGGCTGTGATCACGGGCGGTGCATCTCCGGCTCGTCTCGACGTGATGGTGTGCAATGCGAGTGTCTCGGGCCGGCGGTCAAAGGCTCTCCTCGAGACGACCGAGGGGGGCTGGGACGCGATCATGGCCGTCAACCTGCTCGTCGACGGCCGCCTGATCTACGCGGAGCGGCGCGCGAGCGGTTCGAGCCCGAGCCGCGCCAGCACGGCATCGAGCTCGGCGCACCACGCGCCGGTGCCCGCGAGCACGACCTCGTAGCCGTTCCGCCGATACTCGGCCACCTGCTCGGCGAGCTGGCCCACCGCCTCGGCAGCGGTCGACGGCGCGAGATCTGCAGGCGGAAGCTGCATCAGCCCGTAACCGGCCGCCGGGAGCTCCGGCAACAGCTCGACGAACGACGCCTCGGGCACGACCGCGACCTTCTCCGATCGGGGATCCGCCGCAGTCATGAGTCCTCGAGCAACGCGATGAGGCGCGCGTGCTCCTCGGCCGGGTCGTAGTCCGGGAACCAGTGGCGGATGCCTGTGCGCCGCGGCATCGGCAGGTCGCGGCTCTCGAGCTCCGCTCGAAGCTCCTCGAGGAAGATGCCCTCGCCGTCGACCATCGTCGTGTCGTCGGCGCCGATGTTCGGCTCGCCGCCCCATGTGGTCGAGGAGGGCTGGAACGAGACTCCCATCGTGGGGCTGGAGTCGATCCCGATCATCACGACGTCATCGCCTTCCGAGACGTGGGGCTCCATCGTGGAGGCGACAGTACGCGCGAGCCGCCGACAGTGCTCGCGGAAGAGCGGCGTGTCAGCCTGCTCGCGCACCCACCAGAAGCGGCGCACTCCGCCGAACGCAAGCTCGGGGCACGGCATCTGGCGAATCACCCAGCCACGCTCGAGGAGGATATCGATCACCGGCTCCCAGACGGCGGGCGTCTTCGCACCGCCGAGCGTCTTCGCGTTCTGGTTGAGCAGGCAGTGAGCGAGGAACGCGACCTTCGGCACGCCTAAGCCTCGAAGTCGAGCAGCACCTTGCCGAGCTTGCCCGGCGACTCGAGTCGGTCGAACCCGGCCGCAGCCTCTTCGGCTGGGAAGACTCGATCGACGAGCGAGCAGATCCGCCCCGTCGCGAGATGCGGTACGACCTCACGCGCGAACGACTGAACCGCGAGGGCCTTTTCCTCGAGCGGCCGCGCCCGGAGGACTGTGCCCATCAGGCGCGCGCGCCGTCCCATCAACTTCCGCAGGTCGAGCGGCGCCTCGGTGCCGCCGCCGGTTCCCACGATCACGATCCGTCCCTTGACTGCGAGGGCGAGAAGATCCGGGTCGAGGTTGGGAGCACCGACGAGCTCGAGGATGACGTCTGCGCCACCCTCGGCGATGGCACGTTCGACGAGGTCGTCCGGTGCGATGACGGTTGCGCCGAGCTTCGCCACGTCCTCGCGGAGCGCCTCGGCCCGGACGGTTGCGAGCACACGGGCCCCCGAGACGGCTGCAATCTGCACGGCGGCAGTCCCGACTCCGCCGTTTGCCCCGTTGACCACGAGGAGCTCGCCCGGTCGAAGCTGCGCCTGCGACATCACGGCGTCGTGAGCGGTGACGAAGACCTCCGGAACGGCCGCAGCCGCGAGGTCGTCGAGGACGTCGGGGACAGCGGCGACGTGCCGCTCGTGCACGAGCACGCGATCAGCGAGCCCGCCACCACCGACGATGCCGAAGACCCGGTCGCCGACGGCGAATCGACGCGCCGTCGGGCCGACGGCGATCACGGTTCCGGAGACCTCGATGCCGGGAACGTCGGGCGGTGAGCCCGGAGGAGCGGGGTAGCGGCCCTCGCGCTGCGCTATATCTGCGGGGTTCAAGCCCGCATAGCGAACGGCGACGAGGACGTCGTCGCCGCTTGGAATGGGATCGGGCCGGTCGAAGAGATCGATGACCTCGTTTCCGCCCGGCCCACTGAAGATGATTGCCCGCATCCCGTCATCGTATGCGACAGGAGAGGAGGCGGGTCGGTACGCTCGCGCCTTCCGCGCGTGGGCGGTCGTCGATGGCCCCGCATCTTCCCCGGAGGTACCCCGTTGCTCGCCGCTGTTTGCGCCCGAATCACACCTGACGATCCACTCGCCGGCCTCGAGGTCCGCGATGTTCCGGAGCCGACTCCGCTGGACGGTTGGGAGGTCATCGACGTTCGAGCGGCGGCGATCAACCACCACGATCTCTTCAGCCTGAGAGGGATCGGGATCACGGAGGACGAGATCCCTGTCATCCTCGGCACCGACGTTGCCGGTGTGACGTCTGACGGGCGCGAGGTCGTCGTCCACCCCCTGCTCGGGAACCCCGCCCCCGGCGAGGACGAGACCCTCG
>JAJAZN010000245.1 GCA_026785685.1 Thermoleophilia bacterium | reverse complement strand
GATCGCCGGGGAGCCGCGAGGCGCTTTGCCATCGGGGCTGCCCGTCGATCCTATTCAGGCGTGACGTAGGCAGCCGTCAGCCCGCCGTCGACGAGAAACGACGTACCGTTGACGAAGGACGACTCGTCGCTTGCGAGGAACAGTGCGCCGTTGACGACCTCGCGCGGCTTCGCGAGCCGCCCCATCGGCCAGTGGATCCGCCGCCGTTCGAGGGCTGCCGGGTCGCCACCGAAGATCCGTAGAAGAAGCGGCGTCTCGACGGGACCGGGACACAGCGAGTTGACGCGAATCCCCTGTCGAGCGAACTGCACAGCGAGCTCGCGACTCATCGAAAGCACGGCGCCTTTGGAGGCACTGTAGGAGATCTGGGAGGTCGCGGCACCAAGGATCGCGACGAAGGACGCGACGTTGATCACCGACCCACCACCGCGTTCGAGGAGATGCGGAATCCCGTGCTTGCAGCAGAAGTAGACGCCCTTCGTGTTGACGTCCTGAACGCGATCCCAGGCGTCGGCCTCGGTGACAAGAATCGAGTCGTCGTCGGCCGGTGAGATGCCGGCGTTGTTGTACAGGACGTCGATGCCGCCGAATCGCTCGGCAGTAGCGGCGTACATCGCCTTGACGTCGACCTCACTCGCCACGTTGGCGCGGACGGCAAACGCCGAGCCTTCGGGGCAGAGAGAGACGGTCTCCTCGGCGAGAGCGAGATCGACATCGGCAACACACACCTTCGCGCCTTCCCCGGTGAACACGATCGCTCCTTCGCGCCCCATCCCGCCACCGGCACCGGTGATCACACAGACCTTTCCTTCGAGCCGTCCAGCCATGATCGCTAACCCTTCGTCGAGATTGATTACGAACGCTCCGCGAACGCTGATTCAACACCATCGTGGCACCAGAGGTTTGATGTGTCGGGCTTGCCTCCCTCGATCAAGGGAACGGGATCGGCTCTGGAACGCCGATGCGAGGGATACGTATGCATCGCGCGCTTGTCTTCACCTGCCTGATTGCCGCTCTCTGCGTCTCGTCCGTCGGTGCTGCCGCCGCCGGAAGCTCCTCACCTACGACGACTGAACGGCTCGGAGAACTCGATCAACAAGTCCTGGCCGAGGTCAATCGGACGCGGCTCGCGCAAGGATTGCGGCGACTCGTCATCTCGGACGGACTCCAGAAGGCTGCAGGATCGCATTCCAAGCAGATGCTCGACCGAGGGTTCTTTGCCCACGACACTCCGGGCGGGCTTCCGTTTGCGAAGCGTGTCCGCGGCTACTACCGCTCCGACGGCTTCACCAACTGGTCGGCCGGCGAGAACCTCCTCTACAGCACGGGCGAGATCACGGCCGAGGCGGCGGTTCGGGCATGGCTCGACTCCCCGGAGCATCGGGAGAACATGCTCTCCCCGGCCTGGCGCGAGGTCGGCGTCGGCTCGCTTCGCGCACGCGTCGCGGGTGGGACGTTCGGCGGGAAGTCCACGTGGGTGATCACGATGGATTTCGGCGCCCGCTCCGGCAGGTCGACCGGGTCGGCTTCCGTGCCCGCGTCCCGTTCTGCGAAGACCCTTACTCTGAGTCCCAACACCCTGCTTGTGTCGTCACCCGCGCCGTACGCTTCTCTTGGGAAGCCGAAGCCGAAGACGACCGCACCAAGCGCACCGAAACGTGGGGTGCTTCGTGTTCTCCCTGGAGGCAGGGTCGCACAACCGGTCTAGCCTGACCCGCCCGGAGATCGAGGCCGCGTACGTGAGCTCTCCCGCCGTCGGGCCACCTGCAGGGATGCACGATGATCACCAAACGAGCATCGGGTCGAACCACCGTTCGAGGCCCAACGTCCGCCTCAGCTCAGGCGGCGCGTGAGTGGTAGGGCGTCGCCTGCGGATCGATCTGCAAGCTGAAGCCCTTATCCCACTCGATCACGACGCCATCGAGCGTGATCGCGCTCACAACGCCACGGTCGCCGACGCGGAGGCCAGATTCCGCATCATCACAGTCGAGCTCGATCTCCGTTCCGACTCTCACCCCGGCCCGCAGACGAGCGGCGAGGTGGCGTGCACCGAGAGTATCCATTCTCTACCTGTCGTCTCGCCGGGGACTCTCGCCCATCCCCCGGAAGAGGCAGGAAGAGCCCGCAGCCCGTCGAAACGCAAGGTGCGCCGGTGGCTGCGCACCGAATTCGACGGCTTAGGGCATGGCCGCCGGCGCACAACCCCCCTTCGGAGGCGACGACTGTGCAGGAGGATCCACGAGGCGACCGCGACTGGGAGCACTGGCCGGGACGTAAGGTAGGCGACGACGGAATCCGCCATCGGCTCCGCGCGTTGTTCGCGGCAACCGACGACCCTGAGCTCGAGGCGCGAATCGAGGAGAAGGGTCGAGAGATCGAGGAGCACACCGACCAGCTCCAGGCGACGATCAGCGACCTAGAGCGCCGAGAAGCCCGCACGGGGCAGCTGCGGACTGCCGTCGAGGAGATGCTCCGGCAGGGATCTGCGGAGCTCGACGAGCGCCACGCAGCCCTGACGCAGCTCTCGCTCGACCTTGCCGCGCGAGAGGAGAAGATCCGCGCCGACGAGCGCGACATCGCTGTCCGCAAGCAGGAGCTCGGAGCGGTCGAGCTGCGGTGTGCGGCCGTGGAGCGACGCGAAGCAGGGGCCTCCGAGCGCGAATCCGAACTCGACCGCATCGCTGCCGATCTCGAAGGGCGCGAGCGTGACGTCGCGGAAGAGCAGGCAGGGGCGCAGACCACGGTCGTAGCGCTCTCGCGCGGCCCGAGCAATCCCTTCTCGTTCGACGGCAGCGTGTTACTGCTCGGCGGCCTCGCGGGGTATCGCATGATCGAGCGGCCGGGTGTGGTCATACCGGTTGGCACCATCATCGAGATCGAGGGAACCGCGTATGTCGTCGCCCGTCTTGGCCGGTCGCCGCTCGTCGGAGACCATCGCTGCTGGACCTACGTCGAACTCGCTGGCGCGCAATCCGAGAACTGATCGCCGCCGACCGGCGCGAGCTTCTACGCGAACGGCATCCGGAAGATCGGCAGGAGCCTCCGGATTCCCGGTGCGGCCCCCAACGCTTCGATGCGCCGTGCGGCCTGGCCGACCAGGAAGTTCGCAACTGCCGTTTCGTCATCGTCGTAGCGACGCAGCCGCATGTCGTAGATCTCGACAAGGCCCCACGCCTCCCCGTTGACCACGATCGGGACGAGGAGCGCCGAATTCATCTGAAGTTCGCGCAACACAAATGCCTCTGCGCCGTCGAGGTCATCGTCGAGGAACGAGATCGATTTCGCAGTCAGGCTCTCGAGCACCTGCTCGGTAACGGGAAAGTCGGCGATCACGTACGCGACATCCTCACCGAGATCGACGTCCCTGAGCGCGTGCTTCGCGGTGTCACTGAGTCGCGTACCGTCGACCTTCGAGATGTTCGTGCCGGTCGCGCCGACGACGAAGGCGATCGCCTTGCTCAGCCGCTCGAGGACCTGCTCGACCGTTGGCTCGTCCCAGATGGCGGCCGATGCAGCGAGCACGTCGGTGAGCTTCGATCCCTCCGTCCCACCCCCGGGTCGACGACCCTGGAGGCCGTCGCTTCGCGGAACCAATATCTCGGCTCCGGTCACGATCTCCCGGAAGCTGACGACGCGGTTCCTCCCTCCGGCCTTCGCCCGGTAGAGCGCTTGATCTGCGGCGCGTAACAACTGGCTCGCGCCGCCGCCGTCGTACGGATAGGTCGCTACCCCGGCACTCAATCGCAGTGGGAACCCGGCATTGGCAAGACCGTGATCGAGCGAGCGACGAAGGCGAACAACCTCCGATATCGCCTCGTCGACGTCCGCACCGGGAAGCATGACGACGAACTCGTCACCTCCGAGGCGAGCCGCCGAACCCGCGTCCGGGCAGGACTCGCGAAGCACGAGCCCCACCTCGCGGAGCAGCGCGTCGCCGAACTCATGACCGGCCCGGTCGTTGATGTCCTTGAAATCGTCGCAGTCGAGCACGACGAGGCTCAGCGGTCGCCGCTCCTTCTGTGCGTCCGCGAGCTCCCGCTCGAGTCTGTCCTCGAGTCCCCTGCGGTTGAGCAAGCCGGTCAGAGTGTCCGTATGCGCGCTCTGACGCTCTCTGTCGAGCGCGAGGGCGGCGTCGAGCGAGGCAGCAGCATGGGCAGCGAGCAACGCAGCCATCTCGGCCTGACTCCGATCGAACGTGGTTGCAAACCGGCTCGCTCCGACCAGGAGCCCGATCTCCTCGCCGTTTGCTCGTAGCGGGATCAGGACGACGGAGCGAATCCGCGCGCGATCCAGCTCGGGGAGGTCGAGACCTTCGGTGTCGAGCAGTTCGAGGACGGCAGAGGGCCCAACGTGGTCACGAAGCGCCAGAAGCGACTCCTCGGAGATCGCATCAGGCCCACCCGGGGCACTCCATTCAGCGGATCCGGCGAGCCGTTGAGCATCGTCGAGCACGAGGAGGCGGCTCGACTCCACCGGGAGTACACGACCGAGCGTTCGCACTGCTACTTGTGCGATTGCACCAGGCTCGCGCAGCGCGCTCATGTAGACGAAGAGGCGGACGAGCGACGACAGATCGACGGTTCGGTTCGTGCGCATGTCCTCGACGGGGCCTGTCATCGCTTCAGCGAGCACCGAAACGGCGGCGTCGCTGCCGGACGGCAACGTGCGCGAGGTCTCGATATTGATCAGGCCGACCATTCCCTCTGCCGTACAAAGAGGTACGGCAAGCTCCGAAGCAACGCCGTCGCGGACCGCGACGAAATCCGGATCCGACTGCACATCCACGACGAACTGCACGTCGGACGTCTTCACGGCTCGCCCGACGACCCCTACATCGAGGGGCAACCCGTCAGGGATCATCGCGTAGCCACGAACTCCGACCGGCCACAGTCTTCCATGCTCGAGGACGAACGCCGAAGCACCTGCCCCGTCCAGCTCGTCGTGGATCACGCTGAGGGCGGCGTCAATCGCCGCGGCTGCAGACCGGGCCGTCGTGGCAGCCGCTGCAGCGTCGCGGAGAACCGCTTCGACCTTGCCGAGGTCGAACGACGGTCTAACGGGAAACGGGGTCGCAGCACTGCCCACTCCTCAGGAATCGGCAGTTGAACCATCGATCTTGATGCCCCGATCAGACGCGCGCACGATCGCGTTGAGCGGAGCGGAGAATACTCATTGCGTCCCGAAGCGGAGCGGCAGGTCGTCGGCGCCATCGATCGCGCCAAACACGCCGTCGAAAGCGGCCGCGGTCTTCCTCCGGCCCCGACAACGACTCCGCCTACGGCGCGCTTGGAGCTCGAATCATTCTGATTCGACTCTTAGCCCAGCCAGGCGTCCAGGATCGCGTCGCCGAAAAAGAGCGCGATCACGGCACCTCCTGCGAGGAAGGGCGCAAACGGGATGCCGGTCTTGCGTCCCGCCTTTCCCTGCGTGGCAAGAATCACAACGGCGGGAACGAGTGCGAGGAACGAGCCTGCAAAGAGGGCCACGATCGCCGGGTAGCCGAGCCAGGCCCCAAGGAAGGCGGCGAGCTTCACATCACCCATCCCGAGGCCGGCCGGGTACACGAGCGCAGAAATCAGGTAGAACGCGCCGGCAGCAAGCGACGCCACGATCCACTCGACCGACGGGTCAAGGGCGGTCTGGACGACGAGGGCGACGACGAGCGCCGGCACGATGATGCGATTCGGCACGATCCGTCGCTCCAGATCCGTCACCGTGACGGCAACGAGAACGGCGCAGCCGAGCGCGTTGACGACAGCTTCGGCCGAGAGTCCGAACACCGCAAAGCAGGCGATGACGAGCGCGGCGAGTGCGAGGCCGGCGGCGACGCGCAATCGGGATGGAGCGCGAGACGTCACGATCTCCGTTTCCCCAACTACCCACGAGATCCTGCCTCTCCGGCCGACGCGCTAGAGGAGGATCACGCCCCCGACCGCCGCAATCGCGACCACGAGCCACGGCGGAGCGATCCTGAGGAGACCGAGGAGGCCCAGAGCGAGGGCGGCGTCGCCGACGCCGTGCACCGAGCTGCGGAGCACGGGATCCCAGAGTGCAGCTGCGAGTAGGCCAACCACCGCTGCCCCGATCCCGACGACCGAAGCCTGTACGGCGGCCCGCTCGCGAACCGCTGCAAAGAGCGGTAGCGCCGCCCCGAGGAGCAGGAACGAGGGCACGAAGATCGCAACGAGCGCAATCGCTGCACCGGCGACACCGTTCGGCGTCGGTTCGGCGATCGCGCCGAGATAGGCCGAGAACGTGAAGAGCGGCCCCGGCATCGCCTGCGTGACCCCGTACCCGGCGAGGAACGCCTGCTGCGAGACCCACCCGGTACCCACGACCGCGTCGTCGAGGAGCGGCAACACGACGTGACCACCCCCGAAGACGAGTGACCCGGCACGGTAGAAGGCTGCAGTGAGGTCGACGGCATGAGATACCCCGAGATCGGCGGCGATCGGCAGGCAGACGAGGAGAGCAACGAACGTGATAGCTGCGCCGATTGCCGTGCGCCGACCGATCGGGAACCGCATCGTCAGCGGCAGCGCGATCACCGACCGTCTGAAGCAGAGCACACCGATTGCGCCGGCAACGAGAATCGTCGCGACTTGGGCGGCCGAGCCCGGGACGAGGAGCGCGACGGCCGCAGCGACGGCCGCGATCGCGAGGTGCAACGGCCCACGCACAAGGGTCCTCCCCATCCCGATGACGGCCGTCGCGACGACGGCGGCCGCAGCGAGCTCGAGACCCCGCACCCATCCCGCGTTCTCGAGCTCGGCGTCACGCGCGAAGAGCGCGAGTGCCGTCAGGATGAGTGCAGACGGCAGCGTGAATCCAAGCCAGGCAGCGAGCCCTCCCAGCTTGCCCGCGCGGTGTACGCCGATCGCCATGCCGACCTGGCTCGATGACGGCCCGGGAAGAAGGCTCGAGAGTGCCACGAGCTCACTGAATTGTTGCTCGCCGATCCAGCGCCGTCGTGTGACGTACTCGTCGCGGAAGTACCCGATGTGAGCGACCGGCCCACCGAACGACGTCAGCCCGAGCCGCAGCGCGACGCGGAAGACCTCCGACACGGTGCCTGTTACCGCGTCGCGCCGGGCTTCCACAGTGGCTCGTCCACTCCCGCAAGAGCGTTCGCTGCACGGGAGAGGATGAAGAGCAAATCGGAGAGCCGATTGAGATAGACCGCGACCAGAGGATTGAGGTCGTGCTCGATGCCGGCGACGAGCGCCTCACGCTCGGCACGGCGGCACGACGTGCGTGCGACGTGAAGTCCGGCGGCCGCCGCCGTCCCCCCTGGCAGCACGAAGCTCTTGAGCTCGGGCAGGGGCTCGTTGAACGAGTCGCAGAGAACCTCCAGGCGATCGATCATCTCCTGGGTGACACGGAGTCGATCCTGGACGGAGAACGGCACGCAGAGATCGGCGCCGACATCGAACAGCTCGTTCTGAATGCGCACGAGGGCCTCGCGAACCGCAGGAGGGCAATCGCCAACGAGAACAACGCCGAGAAGCGAGTTGAGCTCGTCGGTGGCACCGTACGCACCGATGCGAGCATCGAGCTTCGAGACGCGTGAGCCGTCACCCAGCGAGGTCTCCCCGGCATCGCCTCCCCGTGTGTAGATGCTGGTGAGACGGACGGGTTCGTCGGCGGCCCGGGACACGGATCCAGCCTACCCGGAGGCCGGAGGAGCGCTCGCCGGTGTGCGGTCGGTCTGCTCCGCGAGGATATGACGCGCGATCACGATCCGCTGGATCTCGCTCGTCCCCTCGTAGATCTCGGTGATCTTGGCGTCACGGTAGTAGCGCTCGACCGGAAACTCCTTCGTGTACCCATAGCCGCCGAGTACCTGGATCGCTTCGCCGGTCTGCCGTCGAGCGACTGCCGAGGCAAAGAGCTTCGCCTGGGCTCCGGCGAGAGTGTGCGGCAGTCCCTGCTGCTTGAGCCAGGCAGCGCGGTACGTCAGGAGTCTCGCCGCCTCGATCTCGGTCGCCATGTCGGCGAGCTTGAACTGGATCGCCTGGAAGTCTGCGATTCGGGAGCCGAACTGCTCGCGTTCCTTGGCGTAGCGCAGCGCGACGTCGTATGCAGCCTGGGCGATCCCCACCGCCTGTGCCGCGATCCCGATCCTGCCACCGTCCAGGGTCGCCATTGCCACCGCGAAGCGGTGACCCGCCTCGTGGAGGAGCGTGTCGCGGCCGACGAACACGTCCGCGATCCGCAGGTCAGCAGTCGAGGACGAGTTCAGACCGAGCTTCTCCTCTTCCCGCGTGACCTCGATGTCGGAGCCGTCGACCACGAACGCGCTCACGCCGCGGGGGCCATCGACGGCGGCGTCGGTACGAGCGAAGACGAGGAACGTTCCTGCGTGACTGCCGTTCGTGATCCACTGCTTCGCGCCGGCGATCGTCCAGCCGTCACCGTCAGGCGTCGCCGCAGTTCGAAGTGATCCCGCGTCCGAGCCCGACCCGGACTCGGTAAGGGCGAACGCTCCGAGCACGCGCCCGGCCGCGAGCTCCGGCACGAAGCGTTCTCGTTGCGCAGGCGTGCCAAACGCGATGATGGGCAGCGTCACAGCGCTCGTGTGCACGGCGACCGTGACGCCGACGCCAGCATCCGCCCTCGAGAGCTCCTCGAGCACGAGGATGTACGAGAGAAAGTCTGCTCCCGCTCCACCGAGCTCCTCCGGAACGCAGACGCCCATTAGCCCGAGCTCGCCGAGCTTCGTGAACACCGCCCGGGGGAAGCTGTGATCTCGGTCCCAGGCGGCTGCGTGCGGTGCGATCTCGCCGTCGGCGAATACGCGAGCGAGCGCCTGAACCTCGCGCTGCTCGGTCGTGAGCGAGAACTCCATCGGCCGCGAGTATAGATCGGGCCCCGGGGGTCGCCCGCGCTTCACAGCGCCGACCGACCTAAACCTGGATCCACCGTTTTGCGTGGGCGTTGCATCTCGTCGGGCTCGCCAGGCCGCTTCCCGTCCGGGTGGGCACCGTTTCTTCGG
>JAJAZN010000244.1 GCA_026785685.1 Thermoleophilia bacterium | reverse complement strand
TTGAATGCGTGTCGGGACGTTGCGTTGCGCCGGAACGCCAGGCGCCACGATCTCCTCGAAGACGACGTCCGTGCGGCGGACGGCCCGACGCCGGACCGCGAGGCAGAGCTCTCGGAGCTTCGCTCCGGTCTTCGTGACGGTCTCGCTACCTTGCCCGCAGCCCAGGCACACGTTCTCGTTCTCAAGGACGCCCTTGGCTTCTCGTTCGAGGAGATCTCCGCCTCCTCGGGGATGCCGGTCGGCACCGCCAAGTGTTACGCCCACCGGGCGCGCACGACGATGCGCGAACTGCTCGAGAAAGGAGCCGCCGCATGATCCCTGAAGCTCCCTTCGGTAAGCACGTGATCGAGAGCATCCTGCCGCACCGCGATCCATTCCTGCTTCTCGACGAGGTGGTCGAGCTCGTCCCGGGAAAGAAGGTGGTCGCGACGAGACTCGTTCGCGCGGACGACTGGTGGTTCCCGGGGCATTTTCCGAAGCGGCCGGTAATGCCGGGTGTGCTCATCGTCGAGGCGATGGCCCAGGCAGGGGCTGTGGCCGTCCTCGTCGAGGAGGAGAACCGCGGCAAGATCGCCTTCTTCGCCGGGATCGACGACTGCCGATTCAAGCGCGTTGTCTCACCCGGCGAGACGCTGACGTTGACGTGCGAGATCGACGTGATGCGCGGTCCGATCGGGCGCGGTAAGGCAACGGCAACGGTTGACGGCGCACTCGCCGTGCGGGGAACTCTTACCTTCGCGGTCGAGCGATGATTGGTTCCACCTCGGGCCAGCGCATCGGGATCACCGGCCTGGGGACGAACGTGCCCGAGACGGTGATGACGAACGACGACATGGCCCGGTTCGTCGACACGTCGGACGAGTGGATTCGCGAGCGCACCGGCATCCGCGAGCGCCGCATCGCCTCGCAGGACGAGGCTCTCACCGACATCGCCCTCCCTGCCGTTCGTGAGGCTCTCGCGGATGCGGGAGCAGACGTGTCCGAGATCGATCTCCTGATCTGCGCCACTGTGACCCCCGACATGCTGTTCCCGACCGCTTCCGCACTGATGGCGGACACCCTCGGGATGCGGAACGCCGCTGCCTACGACTTGCTCGCTGGCTGCACGGGCTTCATGTACGCGATCGCCCAGGCCTACGGGATGCTCGCATCGGGGCTGTCGAAGAAGGCGCTCGTCGTTGGCGGCGACCTGCTCTCGAAGGTCCTCAACTGGGAGGATCGCTCCACGGTCGTCCTCTTCGGCGACGGTGCCGGAGCGGTTGTCATGGAGCCGGTGGCGACGGGAGGGTTCCTCGGCTTCGAGCTCGGCGCCGACGGTGGTGGCGGCATCCACCTCTGCTATCCCGGCAGTGGCTCACGTCACTACGAGGGCCCGAAGCCTGCACTGATGATGAACGGTCGCGAGGTCTTCAAGTTCGCGACCCGCGTGATGGTCTCGTCGGCAGATGCGGTTCTCAAGCAGTGCGGCAAGACGATCGCTGAGGTCGATGTCTACGTCCCGCACCAGGCGAACAAGCGCATCATCGACTACGCCGTCGGCAAGCTAGGCATCGCTCCCGAGAAGACGGTGGTGAACGTCGATCGATACGGAAACACGTCGTCCGGGTCGATCCCACTCGCGCTCGCCGACGCGCGCGCGGAGGGGCGTCTCACGGACGGCGCGCTTGTGTTGATGACGGGGATGGGTGCCGGCCTCACGTGGGGCTCGGCGCTCCTTGAATGGAGCAGTTCTGCCTAGGCAGAACTGCTAGATAGGGCGTTCTATCGGTTGCGTAGGGGAGGAAGGCGCGATGCTTGAACTCACGACATGGACTGGAGGCTCAGGCCGATGATTGATGCCGCAGGTAGGGGTAAAGTTGCATTCTGTTTCCCGGGGCAAGGGGCCCTCGAGGCCGGGATGGGCCGTGAGCGGGCCGAGGCCGTACCGGCCGCGATGGACGTCTATCGCGCGGGCAGCGAGGCCTCGGGCCTCGATCTCCAGAAGCTCTGCTTCGACACCCCGCTCGAGGAGCTCGTCGATACCGAGGTGCAGCAGCCGGCGCTGATCACGACGTCCCTCGCGATCCTGGCTGCGATCCGTGCGGAGGGTCTCGAGCCCGATGTCGTCGTCGGACACTCGGTCGGAGAGTTCGCAGCGCTCGCATCCGTCTCTGCGATGGGAACGAACGAGGCGATCGGTTTCGTGCGCGAGCGGGGCCTCGCGATGGCGGAGGCCGCGCGCCTCCACCCGGGCTCAATGGCGGCGATCCTCGGCCTCGAGGACGAGGCGGTCGAGGAGCTTTGCAGCCGGATCGAGGGAGTCTGGCCGGCGAACTACAACTGCCCGGGCCAGATCGTCGTCTCCGGCGAGAACGCCGCGGTCGATCAGCTGTGCGCCGAGGCCGAGTCGATCGGCGCTCGCAGGGCGATCAAGTTGAAGGTCTCCGGGGCGTTCCACAGCCCGCTCGTCGAGCGAGCGGCGGAGCGGCTCCGGCCCGCGATCGAGACGATCCGCTTCCACGATCCGATCGCGCCCTTCATGTCGACCGTCACCGCACATGTCGAGCCCGCAACGCGCTTCGCCTCGATTCTCGTCGAGCAGCTCACTGCGCCCGTGAAGTTTGCGCAGGCGGCGCGCGAGCTCGTGGGGGACGGAGTGACGACGTTCGTCGAGGTCGGGCCCGGCAACGTGCTCTCCGGCCTGATCAAGCGGATCGACAGGAGCGTCCGTGCGATCTCCGTCAACGATCTCGCGAGCCTCGAGAAGGCGCGCGAGGTGCTCTCGACATGAGAGGCTTCTGCTCCCTCGAGGGAAAAACGGCGCTCGTCACGGGTGCGTCACGCGGGATCGGCCGCGCCATTGCAGAGGAACTGGCTGCGGCCGGTGCTTCGGTCGTCGTCGGCTATCGGTCTGGCGAACAGGAGGCCGAGGAGGTCGCGACGGCGATCGGCGGCCGCGCGGTGCAGGCCGATGTCTCCGATCCGACATCCGCTCTCGCTCTCGTAGAAGCCGCCGGCGACATCGACATCCTCGTCAACAACGCCGGGCTCACGCGAGACGGCCTGCTCGCCCGCATGAGCGACGACGACTGGCACACGGTGATGGAGACGAACCTCTCCTCCGTCTTCTACACGTGTCGCGCCGTCGCCCGACCGATGATGAAGGCGCGCGCGGGCGCGATCGTCAACATCTCGTCGATCGTCGGCGTTCACGGTAACGGGGGCCAGACGAACTACGCGGCTTCGAAGGCCGGAATCATCGGGTTCACGAAGTCCCTGGCCCGCGAGCTCGGGAGCCGCAACGTTCGGGCGAACGTCGTCGCGCCGGGCTACATCACGACCCAACTCACGGACGTGCTCCCCGAGGAGGCGACGGAGGCGATGCGACAGCAGACACCGCTCGGCAGACTCGGTGCCCCCGAGGACGTCGCCGGCGCCGTACGATTCCTTGTCTCCGACCAGGCGTCATTCGTCACGGGCGAAGTGCTGCTCGTCGACGGTGGCCTCGGCATGTAGCCTGCGTTCCCGTGGAATCGAGCAACGGAAAGCGAAGAGTTGTCGTCACCGGAATCGGTGCCGTCAGTTCTCTCGGGAACACGGCCGAGGACACCTGGGCCAACCTGATCGCGGGGAAGTCGGGTGCCGGGCCGATCACGCAGTTCGACGCGAGTGACTACGCGGTGCACTTCGCGTGTGAGGTCAGGGATCTCGAGATCACCGACTACATGGACTACAAGGCGTCGCGTCGGATGGATCGCTTCACGCACCTTGCGCTCGCGGCAGCCCGTCAGGCCGAGTCTGACTCCGGGCTCGTGATCGCACCGATCGCCGAGCGTGTCGGCGCTGCCGTTGCCACGGGCATCGGAGGGCTGAAGTCGTTCGAGACGTGCGTCAACCAGTTGAACGACCGCGGGCCCGACCGCGTCAATCCGTTCTCGATCGTCCAGATCATCCCGAACCTCGCGGCAGGCTGGGTTTCGATCGAGCTGGGCACGCGAGGCCCACTGCTCTCGCAGTGCACGGCGTGTGCCGCGTCGAACATGGCGATCGGTGACGGGATGGACGCGATCCGGCTCGGTCGCGCTGACGTGATGATCTGCGGCGGAACCGAGGCACCGGTGACACGGGTGAGCATCTCGGGATTCGCTGCGATGCGCGCAATCTCGAGGCGGAACGACGACCCGGAGCGGGGCTCGCGACCGTTTGACGGTGAGCGCGACGGCTTCGTGATGGGCGAGGCGGCGGGCATGGTCGTGATCGAGGAGCTCGAGCACGCGAAGGCACGTGGCGCAAAGATCTACGCCGAGCTGCTCGGGTACGGGGTTTCCTCCGACGCGAATCACGTCTCCGATCCGGATCCGACCGGTGAGAACCCGGCGAGGGCGCTCAAGATGGCGTTTGGCGACGCCGGCATCGAGGCGGAGCAAGTCGGCTACGTCAATGCGCACGGCACCTCGACGCCGTCCGGAGACTCCGCCGAGACGCGCGTGTTGAAGGTTGCGCTCGGCGAGGACAAGGCCTACCGCACGCCGATCTCCTCGACGAAGGGCGCGACGGGTCACTGCCTCGGCGCTGCCGGCGCGATGGAGGCGATCTTCACGATCCTCGCGCTCGAGCGCGGCATCCTCCCGCCGACGATCAATCAGACGACGCCCGATCCGACGTGCGACCTCGACTACATCCCGAATGAGGCGCGGCACGAGCAGGTCGAGATCGGCGTCTCGAACTCGTTTGGTTTCGGTGGTCACAACGCCTGCCTCGTGTTCCGCCGCTGGCACGACGAGCCGTAGAGTCCGCGCATGGGTCGAATACGTGCCGTGAACGTGGACGACGTTGCGCGCGCGGCCGGAGTACTGGTCGCTGGAGGTGCGCTTCCTGATCGTCGGCACGAGCGTGACGTCGAACGTCGCAGGCGGCAAGCCCGCCTGGAGCTTCGGTGGCGGCTCGCCCGACGCTGCCTGATCATGGCCGAAGAGGGAGGCGCAACTCGAGAATGCGCTTCGCGCCCCGCGTAGACTGTGCGGCCGTGGAACTGCGCCGCCCCCACCAGGCCACCGACTTCACGGAGGTTCTTGCCCTCATGCAGGCCTGCGACCGCGCAGTCTATGGCGATACCGATTGGACCGAGCAAGAGCTACGAGAGGAGTGGGAGAGCCCCGACCTCGAGCAGAACGCGTGGCTCGCGGTCGACGGTGCGACCGTCGCCGGGGTGATGCACCTCTCGGAGATCCGGGAGGGCCGACTGATCACCGACGGATACGTTCACCCGGCCCACACCGGTCGCGGCGCCGGGACGCTGTTGCTCGCCGCAGTCGAGGGGCGGGCGCGAGCCGGTGACTGAATCGTGAGCGCTCTCCGCGCGCGCTGTCGCGACTGTCGGACGTTCACAGCCGTCGCAATCGACACCGGGTATCAGTGCCACAGCTGTGGTCGGGAGTACGCAGCCGGGCTCGTACGCGTCCCGCGCGCCTGGGGCGTAGGCGGCGAGTCGATGGCTGCCGCTGCCTCGCTCGCGCTGCCGTACCCCGAGGCGGCTGTGATCGAGCAGGAGTCGCTCGAGGAGCAGGCTGCTGCCCAGATCCGCAACCTGCCCGCCCTGCCTCTCGTTCTCGGTGGCTGCTGCTGCTCTCACGCCGGGGTGATCCGTGGCCTCGCCGCACGTCCGGGTCGACTCGCCGTGATCTGGATCGACGCGCACGGGGACCTCAACACGCCCGACAGTTCGCCGTCAGGAAACGAGTGGGGCATGCCCCTGCGAATGGTGATAGACGCGGGCGACGTCGCGCCGGACGACGTCGCACTCGTTGGTGCCCGGAGCCTCGATCTACCCGAGATCGAGTACATGGCAGCGGTTGGGATCGACGCGGACATCGGGCGCGCGCTCGACGGTTGTGAACGCGTCTATGTCGCCTTCGACTGCGACGTCCTGCAACCCGGCGAGCTCGCCGTCTTCATGCCGGAGCCGGGTGGCCCGACGCTTGGGGAGGCTGAAGCGCTGCTCGCGGACATCACCGGACGGGGCACGCTCGCGGGCCTCGGCTTGACAGGATTGACGGGAGACGCCGACCCGGCTCTCGTTGCGCGGCTTGCCGTTGCCGCAGGACTGTAACCGTCCAGGCGAACCGCGGGTCTAAGATGGCGTAGATGTCCGCCACCGACAAGATCGACGTCTCGATCGAGCACAAGCGGGCCACTCTCGACGACGGGAAGGCAAAGAAGCACCCCAACACCTGTCCCGGCTGTGGATCCCACTACCGCGACGACGAGCTCCAGGAGCACCTTCGGGTCTGCCCGCACTGCGGGCATCACTTCCCCGTGCGAGGTCCTGAGCGGATCAGGCAGCTCTCCGATCCATCGAGCTTCGTCGAGGACGAAGGCTCCCTGCGTTCAGGTGATCCCCTCGAGTTCTTCGACCTCAAGCCGTACACCGAACGACTTGCCGAGGCCGAGGTGGCAACCGGGCTCGGTGACGCGATGATCACCGGCACCGCGCGGATCGAGCTCCTCCCGTGCAGGCTCGCGGTGATGGACTTCTCGTTCATGGGTGGCTCGATGGGGAGCGTGGTCGGCGAGAAGTTCGCTCGCGCTTGCGATCACGCCGCCTCGGACGGCCTTCCGCTCGTCTCCGTGTCGTCGTCGGGAGGTGCGCGGATGCAGGAGGGGATCCTGGCCCTGATGCAGCTCCCGAAGACAATCTGCGCACTCGAGGATCTCCACGAGGCGGGAGGCGTGATGATCTCGGTCATCGCGCATCCGACGACGGGCGGCCTGCTCGCGAGCTTTGCCTCGCTCGGCGACGTCCTCGTGGCGGAGCCGGGCGCCCTGATGTCGTTCGCCGGCCCAAGAGTCGTAGCGCAGACGACCCGCGAGAAGCTGCCCGAGGACTTCGGCCTCGCCGAATCAAATCTCCGCTTCGGCCACATCGACCGGATCGTGCCGCGCGGCGAACTCCGGCCCGTGCTCGCCCAGCTCCTGCGGCTCTTCGGGAGCAAGCCATGACGAGCGACGCCGAGCTCGGGCTGCGCGACCGCCTCGCCAAGCTGAGCGGAGTCAAGCTTCTTCGCGGGACACAGCTCTCCTCAGAGCTCGAGCGCTTGCAGCGACAGCTCGAGCGGCTCAAGGACGACACCTCCGACGAAGAGATCTGGAAGCGTGTCGAGCTTGCCCGACATCAGGAGCGCCCGTACACGCTCGACTACGTGGAACGTATCCTCGACGACTTCTTCGAGCTTCATGGCGATCGCGGCCGGATGGATGAGCACGCGATCGTGGCGGGGATCGGCAAGCTCGAGGGGCGGACGGTTGCCCTCCTCGGACACCAGAAGGGACGTGATCTGAAGGAGCGCACCAGGCGCAACTTCGGCATGGCCTACCCGGAGGGCTACCGCAAGGCGATTCGCGTGATGGAGCTCGCCGAGCGCCACCGGTTCCCGCTGATCACGCTGGTCGACACTCCGGGTGCATTCCCGGGGATCGCGGCCGAGCAGCACGGGCAAGGCGGCGCGATCGCTCGCTCGCAAGCCGTGATGGTGCGACTCAGCGTGCCGACGGTCTCGGTCGTCATCGGGGAGGGAGGCTCGGGCGGCGCGATCGCGATCGCCGTTGCCGATCGCGTCCTGATGCAGGAGAACGCGATCTACTCGGTGATCTCGCCCGAAGGGTGCGCGGCGATTCTCTGGCGCGACGCCTCCCAGGCGAAGAAGGCGGCCTCCGCGTTCCGGCTCGACGCCGCCCACTGTCTCGATCTTGGCGTGATCGAGGGGATTGTCCCGGAACCCGCCGGTGGGGCGCAGACGGATCCTGACGCAGCAGCGACGCTGCTCCAGGAGTCGGTCGTCTCCCACCTCCACGAGCTCGACGGCGTCGCGCCGGACGACCTCAGACGCACGCGGCGGGCGAAGTTCCGCGCCATGGGCGTCTTCGCGTAGTCCGAGGGTTCTCCACACTTTCCACAGGCTTATAACCTGCCCGGAAAGCACGGCTTTACAGGGGAAATGCAGGTTCTATTTCGAAGATGTTAAGCCGGGCTCGACCCGATCCGCGATGATGGGTCGATGGCCCTCGACGACTATCGCCGGAAGCGGAAGCAGGGTGCCACGCCAGAGCCGTTCGAGAGCGGTGATTCTCAGCCGGGGCTCCGCTTCGTGATCCAGCGCCATGCTGCGCGGCGGCTGCACTACGACCTGAGGCTCGAGAGAAACGGTGTGCTCGCGAGCTGGGCGGTTCCCAAGGGGATGCCCATGGCGACCGCCGAGCGACACCTCGCCGTTCTCGTCGAGGATCATCCGCTCTCCTACGCGGACTTCGAGGGGGAGATCCCCGCCGGACAGTACGGCGCGGGAACGGTCGAGATCTGGGATCGCGGCACCTACGAGCTGGTCGAGGAAAAGGGGGACGGTGGCCTCACGGTGCGGCTGTCAGGCGATCGCCTCCACGGGCTCTGGACGCTCGTTCCAGCGAAGCTCGGCGGGGATCCTCGCAACTGGCTCCTCCTGCGCAAGGAGGGATCCGACGCCTCGCAGGAATACGCGCCGATGCTCGCGACTGCGACCGACACGCTCCCGACCGGGGCCGAATGGGCGTTCGAGCCCAAGTGGGACGGCTACCGCGCGCTCGTGCGGATCGCGGGCGGTGAGGCAGCGCTCACGAGCCGAAACGGCAATGACCTAACGGCCCGCTTCGCGTCCGTTGCGAAGGCGCTCGCCGCTGCTGTGCGCTCTCCGTCGGCCGTGCTCGACGGGGAGGTCTGCGCGCTCGACGAGGGAGGACGCTCGGACTTCGGGTTGCTGCAGCGCGGGGAGGGCTTGCTCGTCTTCGTCGCCTTCGATCTGGTCGAGCTCGACGGCACGTCGTTCGCTGAGCACCCCTACGACGACCGGCGACGCGCGCTCGAGGAGGCGATCGACGCCGGCAGCGGCGGCGTGGTGCTCTCCCCGTCCTTCAACGACGGCGCCGCGCTCGAAGCCGCCGCACGTGAGCACGGCCTCGAGGGCGTGGTGGCGAAGAAACGTAGCTCGACCTACCACCCGGGCCGGCGCTCCTCCGACTGGCGCAAGCTGAAGCTCAAGCAGCGCCAGGAGCTCGTGATCGCCGGCATGACGCGCGGTAAGGGGCGTCGCAGCAACGGCATCGGCTCGCTGATCCTCGGAGTGCACGGGCCGAGTGGGTTCGCGTACGCCGGCAACGTCGGGACAGGGCTCACCGACGTCGAGCTCGATCGGCTCGAGGCCCTGCTCGCCACGCTCGTGCGACCCGATTCGCCGTTTACGGACGTGCCGCGCCTGCCCCGGATTCGGAGAGAAGACGTGACCTGGGTCGAGCCGACGCTCGTCGCCGAGATCGAGTTCGCCGAGTGGACGAAGGATGGGCGCCTCCGTGCACCCGTCTATCTTGGGCTTCGTGACGACAAGCCGGCAGGGGACGTCGTTGCAGAGAGGATTCCGATGCAGCCGGAGCTGAGACGCGGCTCGCGACAGCTGAAGCTCACGAACCTCGACAAGCCGTTCTGGCCGGGCGAGGGGATCGGCAAGGGCGACCTGCTCGCGTTCTATCGCGACATTGCTCACGTCCTCGTGCCGCACCTCCGCGACCGGCCGTTCACGATGAAGCGGTATCCCGACGGCTGGCAGGGGAAGCACTTCTTCCAGAAGGACGCACCGTCGCACATGCCGTCGTGGATCCCGCGAGCACCGTTCCCCGCGTCCACCCGTGACGGCGAGAAACGGATGATCGACTACCCGCTCGTGAACGACGACCTCGCACTCTTGTGGATGGTCAACATGGGCTGCATCGACATGAACGCATGGACCTCGCGTGCCGATCTGCCCGCCCGCCCGGACTGGGTCATCTTCGACCTCGACCCGTCCGACGACGTCGGCTTCCCGGAGGTGATCGAAGTGGCGCTGCTCGTGAAGCAGATCCTCGATCTCGTTGGGCTCGAGAGCTTTCCGAAGACGAGCGGCTCACGGGGGATCCATGTGCTCGTGCCGATCGCACGGCGGCACGGGTACGCGGAGACGCGAGAGTTCGCGGGAATCATCGCGGGCGCCCTCGCGCGCGCCCACCCCGGTCTCGTTACGATCGAGTGGACGAAGAGCAAGCGCCGTGGGGTGCTCGTCGACGCCAATCAGAACGGCCCCGGGAGGACGACGGCGACGGTCTACTCGGTCAGGCCCCGGC
>JAJAZN010000243.1 GCA_026785685.1 Thermoleophilia bacterium | reverse complement strand
GGGGGGGCGTGGGGGTTTCCGGGGTCCTTCTTAGCGGTTTTTGTTTTGTGGGTGCCCCTCACGGGATACACAAAAAATTGGGGGTTGGCCTACCCCCCCACTCCACAGTGATTGGGGTAGTGCGGCGTCTCACACCAATGCTGTCTCCTGTCAAACGTTGCGGGATGCCGCACCAGCGATGACGCGCAATCGACTGAGCTGGCTCCTCTGGGGCATTGCGACGGTGGCCGCAGCCGCGATCGCGTTCGCCTGGTTTGCGCCGTCCAACGACTATCTCTACGTCCCGAACAGGGCTACACCCGTGGGCGACAAGGTCAAGGTCGAGGGCGAGCGCTCCGTCGGCGAGAACGGCGGAGCCATCTACTACGTCGATGTCAACGTCCGTTCGGCGACATGGATCGAGTCGCTCCTGCCGTTCACCCGCCCCGACGGTGCGTCGCTCGTCCCACGTGAGGAGGTTGTGCCACCTGGCTCCTCGTTCGAGGACAGACGCGCCGAGGGACTCCGCGAGATGGCGCGGTCGGAGAAGACAGCGGCGGCTGTCGCTCTCAAGCAGGCGGGCTATCCCGTGAAGGCGACGCCGCGTGGGGCACTCGTCGATGCCATCGCGTCCGATGCGCCGGCGGCCAAAATCCTCCGCTCCGGCGACGTGATCATCGGCGTCGGCGACACTGACGTTCGTACACCCATCGCGCTGCGCCAGTCGTTCGCCGACGTACAACCCGGCGATGAGATCGTGCTCCGGATCAGGCGGGACGGCGCTGTACAGAAGGTAACCGTGAAGACGATCGAGTCTCCCCGCGATCCCGGCAAGGCGATCATTGGAATCCGTGTCTCGCAGGACGCCGAGATCAAGCTGCCGCTGAAAGTCGACATCGATCTCGGAGCCGTTGGCGGACCGTCGGCCGGGCTCCCGTTCGCACTCGACGTCCTGCAGGAGCTCGGCACCGATGTCGACCACGGCAAGCGCGTTGTGGCAACCGGGGAGATCGGGCTCGACGGAAGCGTCGGCTCGATCGGCGGCGTGAAGCAGAAGACCTACGGCGCGAGGAAGGCCGGAGCGGACGTGTTTCTCGTCCCGGCTGGGGATAACGCAGCAGAGGCACGCCGGTATGCAGGGAACCTTCGCATTATCCCGGTCACGAGTTTTCAACAGGCGTTGTCCGCTCTGGCAAAAGCGTCGGCAAACTAGCTCCTCTGCAGGACTTTGCCCCCAGTGGGGCGCTACGGACAACACCCGCTAATTGCGGGACTTTCCGGCACCACCCTCTTGCGATACGGGTACCTGTTGGCCACAATGGCCCCTGCCCTAAAGGGACAGGATCGACGACAGGGGACGCTTCAGCATGCCGGCCAAAGCAACATGTCAGGACTGTTACTTCCGCAGGGAGGGACTCTGCGCCCTTCCGGGCGAGACGCCCTGCCCCACCTTTCGCGCCGTCGCAGCCGGCGGCCGGCTGCAGCCGCCGCGCCAGCCACGGCTCGTGATCCGGCCCACAGCCTCGCTCGTCGTCTCCCAGTCCCTCTAACTCGTTTAACGTTACGGGCATGTCAACGAAGCCCACGCTCGAGGGAGCGAAGCGACGTAGCCCCTGGACGCCGAAGCGGATCATCCTCGGCGTCATCGCGGCGTACGTCGTGATCCTCGTTCTCGCCAACCGCAACGGAGTGGCGGTGAATTTCGTCTTCTTCAAGACGGAGGCGTCGCTCTTTGTCGTCCTTCTGCTCGCGATCGGTCTCGGCTTCCTCGCCGGCTGGCTCTTCGACGACGTCCGCGATCGCCGCAAGCGTCGTCGCGACATCCCGTAGAGAACAGCGCCGCGAAGCGCTAAACCCGATGATCCTGGCTGCAGCCGGGAGCCGGAACGTCCCTTGCAGTCGCGCCTCCTCGGCCCCTACAGCAGCGAGGCGAGGAGCGCGACGCCTTCGGCGATCCGCTCCGGTGTCTCGTAGCTGAACGCAAGCCGCGCCGACGAGCGGCCGGCCGAGGCATTCGGGAAGAAGTCCGAACCGCGGACGAAGGTGACCCCTGCCTTGGTCGCTCGTGTCAGCAACGCAGCCGAATCGACGCCGTCAGCGAAGTCGAGCCAGAGGAAGTAGCCGCCCTCGGGCGAGCTCCAGCTCGTGTCGGCGGGCATCTCGGACGCGAGCGCGGAGAGCATCGCGTCCTTGCGCACCTTGAGCAGGCCGCGCACGCGGTCGAGGTTCGGAGCGAACGCCCCGCGATCGATCAGCTCGAACACGGTCGCCTGTGGCAGAAGGCTCGGCGAGATATAGGTCGAGACTGCAAGGTCGTCGTAGGCGACGACGAGGCCCTCCGGAACGACGAAGTAGCCGATCCGTAGCCCGGGTGCCACGGTCTTCGAGAACGAGGAGGTAAACGTGACTCGCTCTCCGCCCTCGAGCTCGTGAATCGAGGGAACCGGATCGCCGTCGTAGCGGACTCGACCGTACGGATCATCCTCGAGAATCGGAAGGTCGTATTGTGCCGCCAGCTCGACGAGCCGTCGTCGACGATCCGTCCCGAGCGTGCGACCGGACGGATTCTGAAAGGTAGGGATCGTGTAGAGGAATGAGATTTCGCCGCCGTGCTTCAGCTCGGCTTCGAGCGCGTCGAGGTCGAGGCCCTCGTCGTCCATGGGAATGGGCACGACCTCAACCCCGTCTCGAGCAAGGATCTTCAGTGGGCGGTCGTAGGTCGGGCCCTCGACCAGCACCCGCCCCGGCCGCTCCATGAGCTGGGCCGCCGCGTAGAAAACAAAGCCCTGGAGGCCGCCGGTTGTGACGAAGACCCTGTTCGCCGCGACGCCATGCTGGGCAGCGAGCACCTCGCGTAGGGGACCGTAGCCACCTCCGGTGCCGTAGGAGAGGATCGTCGTGCCGTCACGCTCGAGCGCCGCACGCGCGCAGTCGGCAATGAGCGCCTGGTCGAGGCACTCGGGGGCCGGAGCACCCCGCGCGAAGGAGATTGCAGCCATGTCCGCAGCGTACCCGGCCGCGCCCACCCCGCAGGATGAGAACCGGCGTTCCCGGCGAACTCCGAACTACTGCTACCGTCATCTACAGGGACTCGGCGTTGTGCCGCCCCGGGAGATCAGCTTCTTTCGACTCTAGGCTCGGAACTTCGAGGATTAGGCAGTTCGAGGGTAGGTGGTCTCGAACACAATCCAAGGAGTAAAAACCGAATGCCAGATTCAACCTTTGCCTCGATCGGGCTGAGCGAGGACATCGTCTCGGTGCTCACCGCTCAGGGCATCCACTCACCGTTCCAGATTCAGACGCGTGCCATCCCGGCCGCACTCGCCGGCCAGGACGTGCTTGCGAAGGCCCCGACGGGCTCCGGCAAGACACTTGCCTTTGCGATTCCGATCGTTCAGCTGACCGCGCCAGGAGATGGGCGCCCCGCTGCGCTCGTGCTCGTGCCGACCCGCGAGCTCGCGGTTCAGGTCACGGAGGTGCTCGCCGACCTCGGCAGGGCCAAGGGCCTCGAGGTCGCATCCGTCTACGGCGGCGTACCGATCCCGGCGCAGGCAGCGAAGGCAAAGAAGGCGCACGTTCTCGTCGCCACGCCCGGCCGCCTGCAAGACCTGATGGATCGGCGCATGGTCAACCTCGATGCCGTCACGATCCTCGTCCTCGACGAGGCCGATCGGATGCTCGACATGGGCTTCAAGCCGCAGGTCGACAAGATCTTGCGTCGCGTCTCGAACAACCGGCAGACGATGTTCTTCTCGGCAACACTCGACGGTGCCGTCGGCGAGCTCGCTCGCGAGTACACGAACCAGCCGGTCAGGATCGCTGCCGAGCTGCCGAGTGAACAGCAGCCCGGTGAGATCGATCACCAGTTCGTCTCGGTCACAGCGGACAACAAGGTCGAGAAGCTCGTCGAGCTCCTCCAGGAGGAGCGCGGCCTCGCGCTCGTTTTCGTCCGCACGAAGCGCGGCGCCGATCGCCTCGCCCAGCGACTCGAGCGCCATCAGGTTCGCGCGGTCGCGATGCACGGCGACAAGACGCAGGCCGCACGTGAGAAGGCGCTTGCGCACTTCGAGGCAGGCAAGGTGACGACGCTGATCGCCACCGACGTCGCCGCTCGTGGCCTCGACCTCTCCGACATCACACACGTGATCAACTTCGATCCACCCGAGGACGAGAAGGCCTACACGCACCGCGTCGGTCGCACCGGTCGTGCCGGGCGCTCGGGTACGGGCGTCACGCTCGTGCTGCCCGACCAGCAGGCCGAGGTCAGCCGCGTCGCACGAATGAACGGCCAGTCGGACGCATGGGAGGAAACCGGCATGAAGTCGGCCGCCCCGAAGCTTCTCTACTCGGGCCGCAAGCGCGGTTCCAAGTGGGGCCCCACCCGGCCGCGCAGGAAGATCTAGAGAACAGCGCGGCGAAGCCGCTGAACCCGATGCTCCTGGCTTCAGCCGGGAGCCGGAACGGCCCTCACCGACAGCGCTTCCCTGCCCGTTCCGCCGCCGGGGGGAAGCCCCGCCGCCCGCCCGCCACAACCCCCCCCCCCGGGCCCGGGCCCGCGGGCCCCCCCCCCGCCCC
>JAJAZN010000242.1 GCA_026785685.1 Thermoleophilia bacterium | reverse complement strand
GGGGGGGCTCACCCCGGCCCCCCACACCGCTTTCGACTACTGCCGTCACTGGCGCTACTTGATCACCGACGAGGTGATCACGCCGTTCTTGACGACCTTGACCTTGCCCTGCCACGGCGTCTTCAGCTTCTTGCACGCAGGCTGAGCCCGGCCGGGTGGGGGGCTCGTCGGCTTGAACAGGCCGCCGAACGTCTGATCGACGCCCGGCACGTACGCGACCACCTGCGGACCAACCGAACCGTCAGCATTCTTGACGAGCTGCAGCTGGAACTGGTCACCGATCGCCTGGCGGCGAGAGTCGAGCTTGACCTTGCCGCCGTTCGAGACCTGGTACCCGGAGCGGAGCGTCTTCGGCATCGCAGCCTGGAGCGCTGCTCCCGTCGCACCCTTCGACACCGTGAGGCCCTGAACGAGCGCCCACGCGGCGTTGTAGTAGTTGTAGACGAACAGGTCCGCTGCCGGCAAACCGGGGTACCACCGCTTCATCACGGCCTCGTACCGCTTGGCCTGCGGGCTCTTCAGACCCGGGCCCGTGCCCGAACCGCCAACGTAGGAGCCGACCATCTTCGGTGCGACGACCTTGTCGGCACCCAGGAACGCGAAGAACAGGTTCCCGATGTGCTTCGTGGGGTCGAGCGCGCCGTAGGCCTGCTCGTACGCCGTCAGAGCGGCTGACGTGCCCGTACCGCCGACGACCCAGAACGTTCCGTCGACCGCCGACGGACCGCCGAGCTGCTGGACGTACGACGAGTAGTCCGTCGTGTTCAGCGGCGGGAACACACGCTTCGTGATCTTGCCGCCGACAGCACAGAAGTCGGCGATGATTCCGGCACCCGACGTCCAACCGAAGCTGTAGTCGTCCATCATGATGGCGGCCTTGCGCCAACCGAGCTTCTTGTAGGCGAGCTCACCGATACCGGCGTTCCACTGGGCACCGTCTGCGTGATAGCGGAACAGGTTCTTCGGTGCGATCTGCAACGTCGGATCCTGCGATCCGGCCGTCCCGATGATGAAGGTCTTCTTCGGGTGCGCCTTTGCGTAGCGCGCGACGTAGACCGCCTCGTCACCGGAGAGCGGGCCGACCATGACGTCGGCGCCAAGCTGCTCCATCAGGCGCCGCGTCTCCTTGACCGCGGTCGGGACCGTGTCGTCGCCGCAGCCGTAGCCGACGATCTGCACGGATGTGGTACCGACCTTGATGCCGGTCATACCCGCCGACGGCTTCTTCGGATCCTTCACCTTACCGTTGGCGTAGTTTGCGAGCGCCGCCTGGGCGCCGCCGATGTCGAGCTCGTTGGCGAACCCGAATGCCCCCTTACAGTCGGTCATGATCGCAATCTTGACCACCTTCGCCTTGGACGCCGCAAACGACGTCGACACGACGACCGAGGCCAGAACCACGAGCACACCGAGCGGAAGCAGAAGCTTCCAGTGGCGCGAGATGCTTCTCATGCCTGTTGCCCTCCTTGATTGGAATTGGACTTGCGTTGATTAGACGAACAATCGATCACGAGGTTGCTCCACTCCTCCTCTCGTTTCACACTTCTCGCGGGACAGCACCCACCGGTGAAACCGGTGCCCCGGGTGCGTCAGAATCGCCGCCGCTTCGGAGGCGTCCCCACAATCGATCCCACAGACCTACGAGCCCATCGGGCGACACGATCACGATGAGCAGGAAGATGAGACCAATGATCGTGTTGAAGCTGCCGCCGATGTGCAGATCATCGAGCAACTGCGTCAGCCAGCTGTCCCGGATGTAGTTACCGATCAGGATGAAGGCCAGCGCTCCGATCCACGCTCCTTCGATTCGGGCAAGGCCGCCGATGACCGCCACGATGAGGAGGTCAATGGTCGCCGGGAGGCCAACGTCACCCGGGGCGATCTGTC
Source organism: Thermoleophilia bacterium (assembly GCA_026785685.1). Taxonomy (GTDB): domain Bacteria; phylum Actinomycetota; class Thermoleophilia; order Gaiellales; family Gaiellaceae; genus Gaiella. Next base: position 7,067 of record JAJAZN010000242.1, on the reverse strand, counting down.
CCTGCCACCAGACGAGCAGGACGCCGGAGAGGGCGGCGAAGAACGCGGCGAGGCCGAATGCGAGCGTCCGGTGCAGCGGAACGGCGTAACCGAGGGAACTCATCCGCACGGGTTCGTCCCGGACGCCCTGCAGGCTGAGACCGAACGGGGTTCGCACGATGAAGCGGATCGCGGCGTACACGAGCACGGCCACTCCGAACGCGATGTAGTAGAGCCGGAAGCGGTCGTTGACCATGTCGCCCACGAAGCCCGGCGTGTAGCGGTTGATCCCACCGATCCCCGAGAAGCCGGAGATAACGGTCACCTGGCCGACGAAGTAGAAGCCGATCACCGAGAACGTGAGCGTGATCATGAGGAAGTAGATCCCTGTGCTTCGGGCCGCGATCGCCCCGAAGAACAGACCGATCAGAACCGTGCCCACGATCGCGATCACGAGCGACAGGGTCGGGTCCCACCCGAGCGAAAGCCCCTTCGACTCTCCTCCTTCACCACCGACGGTGGCCAGGTTCCCGAGGATGAAGCCGGCCGTTCCCGCGAGCGCGGTCTGCGCGAGCGAGATCATCCCGCCGTACGCCGCGAGGAAGATCAGGCTGGCCGCCGCGATGCCGACGATGAGCATCTGGGTGAGGATCACGTCGACCCAGTAGTTACTGACGAGCACGGGGGCGAGCAGTAGGAAGCAGACGGCGACGAGGCCGATGATCCGCTCGGTGATCTGCTTGGGGTCGCGCGTCACGTGAACTTCCCGAAGAGGCCCTGCGGTCGGAAGGCGAGGACGAGTGCGAGCAGGATGAACGTGAAGACGATCGAGTACTGGGTGCAGCAGTTGTCCCCGATCGTCGGCAGGTAGACGGCCGAGAACGAGAACGTCAGTCCGTAGAGTAACGAGCCGACGGCGGCACCGAGCAACGAGCCCATCCCGCCGATGATCACGACGACGAGGGAGTTGAGGAGCCACTGTCCGTCCTGCCCCGGGGCAACGGCTCCCTGCGACGCCCCAACGACACCGCCGAACGCTGCGAGCGCCGAGCCGACGACGAAGGCGAGCGCGAGCGTTCGCTTGATGTTGACTCCGAGCGCGGAGGTCATCTGGAGGTCGTCGACGCCTGCTCGGATCACGAGGCCCGTCCGGGTGCGGTAGAGCCACACCCAGAGGGCGAACCCGACCGCGACCCCGAGGAAGAGCATCACGAGGCGCGCCAGCGAGTAATCAACCCCGAGCAAGGGGAGCTCGACGAGGCGATTCGACCAGCCCGGCCACGTCACTGTGGATGCGAGACCCTTGTTGAAGTGGGCAATGATCTGGTCGGCGATGATCACGGAGATTGCAATCGTGATCAATGCCTGGCGCAGCTCCTGACCCTGATTCCAGCTCAGGAAGACCTGCTGCACGAAGAGCCCGATGAGACCGACGACGCCGGCTGCGACCATGGCGGGAAGCACCCATTCCCAGGTCGACACCTCAATCCCGGGGATCGTAAACCCCGAACCGGTCATCTTCTGCTGCACCTCGTAGGCTACGTAGCCGCCAATGAGATACAACGAGCCGTAGGCCATGTTGACCACGCGCATCAGGCCGAAGATCAGCGAGAAGCCACTCGCGACGATGAACAGCAAGGCTGCGAAGGTGAGTCCGTTCAAGAGCGTGCGGGTAAAGCTCTGCCAGTCGTCGATCGCCGAGCCGAAGGTCGTCGTGCGCCAGTTCCCGCCGATGTCGGTAGAGGGAGTTGCGAGCACGATGATGTACAGCAGGGCAAAGCCCACGAGGAGGCCGACGATGACCGTGGGAGCCCTTCGTCGGACGTCCAGCTGTGCAATTCGTTCGCTCACGCGGACACGAACCTAACAACCAGGCGGGACAGATACAACAGAGAACCAGCGATAATCGATTCTTTCTTAGGTCAGGACGACGTTCTCGTGCAGACCATCCACTACCGCTCCGAGCGCCAAGAGATAGTCGCGGCTCGCGAGCACCGCCTCCTCGCCCGCCACCTCGAGCGTCGTGTGCCCGTTGAACCCAACCGCGATCAGCGCGTCGAAGACCGCGTCGATCGCGATGACCCCGCTCCCAAGGGGAATCACCGACATGCCGGCGCCGAACACGCTGCCGCGGGATGCCTCCTCCGACGACGGCATGTCCTTCCAGTGCACATGCTCGATCAACGACCCGAACCGCTTCACGTACGCGACTGGGTCGCCCCCTCCGAGCCAGATGTTCCCCGTGTCGAGGTTGAGCGCAAGCGCGTCCGAGTCGCACGCCGCCAAGATCCGCTCTGTGTGCTCAATCGAGGCCGTGAGGTGCCCGTGCGGCTCCAGAAGGATCTTGACCCCGTGGTCGGCAGCAACTCGAAGGGGCTCGTGGAGCTTCTCCCGAACGGTGAAGATCGCTTCGTCGTCGGTGAGCGAGCGGCCGAACGGCGTGTGAGGTTCGCCTTCGGTCGTGATCACATGGTGAACGCCGATCGCCGCTGCGGATCGCACTGCCTTAACGATCTGGGCGGTTCCGTAGCGCCAGGGCGCAGCCGCGTCGAGCAGGTTCGCGTGCGCGCAGTACGACGTGATCTCTAGGCCTCGTGAGGAGAACTGGCGTTGAACATCGAAGGGGTTCGCGTCGAGGCTCGCGACGGCGGCGAATCCGAACTCGACACCGAGTGAGCCCCCGTCAGAGTTGTCGGTTACATCCGCGTGATGAAACCCCCAATCTCGGATCCGGTCGAGCTGGTGCTCCAGCGTCGAGAACGGGTCAACCAGGGCAAAGCAGCCGACGGTCATGGGCATGTGACAATCCTTTCGGGCTCGCGGAACACGGTCTTGGGATACAGCGCTGTCCGGACGGAGCAACGACCGTAGTCCCGGTTGATCCAGCTTGCGTCTACCTGCAATCAGTGGTAAATATCGAACACAATGAGCCGACCCGACACGACCGCCGTCGAGTTCACGAGTTCCGAGTCCTACGTCGCGGATTCCTGCGAGCCTGTCAAGCTCGCCGTCGCAAACGGGCAGATCGAGATCACCGCGGCCGGGCGGGGAGCGTACCCTGGAGTACCTCTTCCGGATGACGCGCTTCCGGAATTGACCTCGGTCGGAGCCTGGAATGTGGCGAGAGCGCAGGACTGGGGCCTTGACTGGCATCGGAACGAAGGGCTCGAGCTGACATTCGTCGCGGCGGGCAAGCTCGACTTCGCTGTCTCCACGTCGAGCCATGTGCTTCGGCGAGGTGGAGTCACGATCACCCGACCCTGGCAGCCACATCGCGTGGGCGGACCGAATGTCACACCGTCCCGCCTCATCTGGGTCATCCTCGACCTCGGAGTGCAGCGCCCGAACCAGCCCTGGGTTTGGCCATCGTGGCTTCTGCTCGACCGCGACGCGCAAGAGCGCCTCACCCGCCTACTGCGCGGGATAGAGCGGCCCGTCTGGGACGCAGACGCCGAGCTCGTCCGGGCCTTCGAGCGCCTGCCACGGTCGCTCGCCGGCGGACGTGCCAACATGAGTCAGCTCGCGCTTGGGATCAACGAAGTCCTCGTCGCGCTCCTCGACGTGATGGAACGGGAACGACCGATCCTCGATTCGCGGCTTGCCTCGTCGGAGCGGACGATTGAGCTGTTCCTCCATGATCTTCCACACCGACTAGCGGAGCCATGGACGCTCGAAACCATGTCCGCGGCCTGCGGAATCGGGCGCACTCGGTTCGCGCACTATGTTCACGCCTTAACGAACCTCTCTCCGGTCGCGCACCTCCGCCTCCTGAGGGTGGAGCAAGCAGCGAGGTTGCTCGCAGGAAACCCCGCGCTCTCAGTTACGGATATCTGCTTCTCCTGCGGGTTCTCCTCGACGCAGTACTTCGCTACGGTTTTCCGGGCGGAGCGCCATGTGTCGCCACTCGAGTACCGAATGGCGACCCGTGCTCGCGAAGCGCGAGGAGCCTGATTCGGCGGCCACATCGTCATAGAGACGAGGCAGTCAACAGCGAGGTTCTGGATTATCCCCTTGACCACCGCCACCCCGAGCACCTGGTGCGGCGTCTCACAACGTTTGACAGAAAAGAGCATCGCTGTGAGACGCCGCACCATCGCAACCAACATGGAGTGGGTTGTCCCGCAACGATCATTTCGGGTCTAGAGTTGCGGGACACCCCACTAGCCTCGAGACAGACGCAACGACACTCCTGGAGGGCAGATGACCGACACCTATCACGCCGTGATTCCCTACGAGTCGATGGACCCTCTCGCCATCGGAGCCACCGATGACGAGTCGAAGAAGCACCGCGACACACTGACGCTCGAGATCCCGAGTGCCAATCTCGTCGCTGCGATCTATCCGGACGAGCCAGCACCGGTTGGCGACTCGACGGAGGCTTCGCGGCGCGCACTGGCCGAGCCGTTCGATGGGCCGACGTTCGCGGAGCTTCTCGCCGGGAAGCAGAGCATCGCGGTCGTGATCGTCCACCAGTTCCGCCCCACTCCCTCCTCGAAGCTCCTCCCACCCGTCTTCGACGCGATCGAGGCGGCCGGCATCAGCGACGTCCGCGTCGTGTGCGCGAACGGCAAGGTCTTTCCCATGTCCGAGGCGGACATGGAGCAGAAGATCGGCCCGGCCAATCTCGCGCGGATGGAGGCGAACGGCTGGGCCTTCCACCAGAACGACCCGCAGAACCCGGACGCCTACACGTTCGTCGGCGTCTCGTCGGGCGGCACGCCCGTGTGGCTTCACACCGAGGTCGCGTCGAGCGATCTGAAGATCACGATCGGCCAGGCGCAGGCGAACCACTGGGGTGCCGGTGGCGGCGGCAAGCTGATCCTGCCGGGCGTCGTCTCGGATGCGACGATCGAGTCGAACCACTGCGCATTCGTTACCTCGCCGCAGACGCACTACGGCGCCTATGCAGGCCCGATGCGCGCTGACATCGACGAGGTCGCGACCATGTGTGGGCTCGACTGCACGATGAACGTGATCCTCGACACCCACGGGCGGGTGATCGACTGCATCTTCGGCTCGCACCCCGAGGCGCACCGCGAGGCGATTCGCCGCTTCAACGCGATCTACGCGTACGACAGCTGGGTCGAGGAGCAGGGCCAGGCGGACATCGTCATCTGTGGCGTCTTCGCACCCACCGATCACCTCTTCTTTCACACGGGCTGGGGCTGCATGTCGGCCGACCTCGTGCTCAAGGACGGCGGCACGATCATCTACACGAGCCCGTCGCCCGGCGTCTCGACCGCGATCGGAGACTTCCCCGGCTTCGCCTTGATGGACCTGATGAAGCCGTACATGCCGCCGACCGCCGAGAATTACCAGCGCGTGCTGCACGACATCCACAAGCGCGAGATCCAGATGTGGGCGGGTTGCATCTGGGTGCCGATCTACGAGGTGATGACGCGCAAGCACCTCACGGTCGTGACCCTCGAGGAGAATCTCGAGATGGCGGCCGACATCGGGCTCGACGCGACCACGTCGCTCGACGAGGCATTCGCGGCCGCGTTGAGCCGGCACGGAGCAAACGCGAAGGTGGCGATCCTGCCGTACGCCCGCTACCAGCTCCCGAAGAACGCGATCCGGATGGCGGCGGCCGAGCCCAGTATCCTTGCGCACGCGAGCCTCTAGACCCGGCCGACGTGTCGCGAACCGCGATCCCGGGGTTCCGTCCGGCGCACGGCGTTGCAGACGGCGACGCCGTGCGCAGGGAGATTCGCGGCTCGACGACGATCCTCGAGATCCTCCGCATGTACCCGGACGGTGAAGCGGCGAAGCTGATGTCGCAGCTCTACTGGCCGTGTGCCCACTGCGGCGGAGCCGTACGCGAGCCGCTCACGCTCGCTGCGCAGCGCCACGCCCGCGACCCGCGGGCGGTGCTGATCGCGTTTCGGGCGCTCGAGCACGGTGGGCCGACCGACGGGGAGGTAGCTCTCGCCGCCGAGCGACACTCCCGCTGAGGGTGGTACGGTCGAGCGGTGGCGCAGCCCGAGAGGATCGGCGAGATCGAGCAGATGCTGGCTGACGGTGAGACGAACCTCGCCGAGGTCGCCGACGGGATTCTCGAGGCGGTCGGCGCCGCGCGCGTCTCGATCTCGGAGATCGACCTCGGCGATGACGCCTTCGAGATCATCGAGGCTCGGGGTGAGGTGCTGCTCGGGCCGGGGACCCGGTTCCCACTCGGGACGTCGACCCACCATCGGAGCGCGGCCGCCGGGAAAGTGTTCGTCTCTTCCGACTTCGATCAGCGGCGGGGCTTCTCACGACCGCTCGACCGGATCGTCCGAGAGCACGGTTTCCGCTCCGGGGCGTCGCTGCCCCTGCGACACGAGAAGGGGCGCCACGGAGCCCTGAACCTGCATTTCGATTCGACAGGTTCGACTGCCACCGACGCCTGCGCACTCGTGGAACCGTTGCGGGGAGTGCTGTCACTCGCACTCGCCCAACCCGACGAGATCGCGCCCACATCGGTCCTCGTCTGCCACGACGACCCGCTGATCGGCCACGGGATCGCGCGACTCCTCGAGGAGACCGGGCTCGCGCGCGCCTCCATCGCCCGCTCGCCTTCGGATGCAGCTCTGTCCGGCCCACTCCGGGCCCCGGACGTCGTGATCGGCGACCTCGCACTCGGAGGACGCAGGATCGATGCCTGGATCGGCGAGCTCCGAGCCGCCGGGGTCGACGCGCCGCTGCTCGTCATCGCGCCGCACGACGGTGGAGACAGCCTCGGTGTCGCACTTGCCGCCGGCGCCGCCGGCTTCGTCCTGCGGGCCGAAGTGGGGGATGCACTCTCTCTGGCCGTCGACGCGGTCTCGCGAGGCCAGTCGTGGCTCCCGCGCAGCCGGGCGCGCCGCCAGGAGACCGCTCTGACGCCGCGTGAGCTCGACGTGCTCTCCTGCCTCGACCGCGGAATGCGCTTCCGGCAGATCGCTGACGGCCTCGGGATCTCCCAGACGACCGCCAAGACCCACGCGCGAAGCCTGTTCCGGAAGCTGGGCGCGAGCTCGCGCTCCGAGGCGACCTACACCGCCCGGCAGCGCGGCCTGCTCGGGTAGTGGGGGGGGGGGGGGGGGGGGGGGGGGGGGGCGCCCCCC
>JAJAZN010000241.1 GCA_026785685.1 Thermoleophilia bacterium | reverse complement strand
CGCCCGCGCCGCGCCGGAGGCGTGCGCGCGCGTGGTTGACGCCGCCTAGATCGTAGATGTTCGTCACGCCGTCCGAGAGGCCGAGCGCGCCCGTGACCGCGAGCTCGGCCAGCGCAGGCAAGTCGGCGGCGGGGTCGCCGGAGCCGTAGTACGAGCCGCGGATGCCCTTGTCGGAGAGGAAGTCGATCGCCGGGAACGAGACCTCGACACCCGCCGGCGCGAGGCCGACGACGACCGCCGTCGCGGCCGGACGCAGGAGCTCCCACGCGAGGCGCATCGTCTCGGGCGTTCCGACGACTTCGAAGGCGTGGTCGACACCTCCGGCGTTCAACTCCAGCACTGCCTCGCGGGGATCGGTCGTCGACGCGTCGATGACGTGCGTGGCGCCGCGGCGCCGGGCGATCTCGAGCTTCACTGGGTCGCGGTCGATCGCAATCAGCGGCCAGGCACCCGCGAGCGCCGCGGCCGCGACGACCTGGAGACCGACGCCCCCGCAGCCGATCACCGCGACGCTCTCTCCCGTGCTCACGTGGCCGACGTTGCGAACGGCGCCGAAGCCCGTCATCACACCGCAGCCGAGGAGCGCCGCCTGCCAGAGCGGCAGTCCGGGCGGAAGCTTCACAGCGCCGTGGCCATCGACCACCGTGTACTCCGCGAAGCAGGCCGTCATCAGTCCGTGTTGCAGCATCGTGCCGTCAGGCAGGCTCAGCCGCGATGTGCCGTCCATCAGCGTCCCCTTGCCGCCATTCGTGCCGGCGGGGCCACACATGTTGAATCGCCCCGCGAGACAGGCCGGGCACTCGCGACAGGACGGAACGAACGAGAAGCCGACCGGATCGCCCACCGCCACGTGCGTGATTCGGTCCCCGACTGCCTCGACGACACCGGCGCCCTCATGCCCGAGCACCATCGGCCAGCGGCCGTCTCCGAGATGGCCGTCGACGAGATGGAGATCGGAGTGACAGACGCCGGCCGCGGCGACCTTGACGAGGACCTCACCTGCCTTCGGAGCGTCGAGCTCGACCTCCTCGATGACGACGCGTCCGGGCTCGCGCAGGACCGCAGCGCGCATTCTCATATCCGGAGCCGTCGGCTCTGCAGCGGCCTGACATCAGCGATTCGCTCGTAGTCCCGATCGACGTGGACGACGCCGAGCCCGTGGTGCAAGGCGGTTTCTGCGATCAACAGATCGGGAATGGCAGTGCGATGCCACATCCCGTGGTGATGTGCAAGGTCTCGCTGCAGCTCGAGCGCCCGGTCGAAGATATCGGGAGGTGCCTCCGCACGCGGAAACGTCGTTGTGAGCTCGGCGGCCAGTTCGTCATACTCGGTCGCCGACCGCGCCGAGTATCGCTGCTCGAGCTCCCCGACCGGGCAGATATAGAGAATCCCTGCGAGTTCTCGCAACTCTGATCGCACTTCGTCGAGATCGACGCGCGCGGCAGCGCTCTTGTCAAGAATCCAGCCGGTTACCGCCACATCTCATCCGATGCGAGAACACCGAGATCGGCACGGGCCTCGAGACGATCGAGGTACGCGTTCTGGGCCGCGGCGCGGCGGTCGGCTTCGTCAGCGGCGAGATCCCCCGCCCGACGCAACGCTTCCTCGACCGTTGCGCGCATCGTCGTGCATCCGAGCGCCACCATGGCACGATCGAGCAGGTCGTCGTCGATCTCGATTGTCGTTCGTCGCGTCGTGTGTACAGCATAACGCATCGGTATGCGCACATCAATCGATCCGCCATTGCTCGAGGGCATCGAGATCGGGGACGACGCCGAAACCAGGGCCAGGTGGCGGCGCGATCGTCCCATCGGATGCGATATCGATCGGCGCCGGAAGCAGCCAGTCGCGCCGCTCCGCCGGCCACGCGGGCGGATCGAATGGCACCTCGACGTACGGTACGGTCGAGAAGGCGAGCGCGGCATGCAGGTTGATGAGGAGGCCGTATCCGTTCGACCACGTGTGCGGTGACCACGAGCGCCCCATCAGGTTCGCGAGGCCGGCGGCGCGTCGGCAACCGCCGATACCGAGCGAGAGGACTACATCGCACTGCAGGACATCGATACCGCCCCGTACCACGAGATCGCGCGCCTCCTGCGCCGAGCGCACCATCTCCCCGGCCGCAAGCCGAAGGCTCGTGAGGCGGCGCAATGCGGCGTATCCGTCGACGTCGTCCGTTCGCAACGGCTCCTCGAGCCAGTAGATGCCGAGCGGCTCGAGCGCACGGGCGACCTGGGCCGCCGTGGCGAGATCCCAGCGGGACTCGAGGTCGCCGGGCATCCGCCAACCCTGGTTGGCATCCACCATGATCTGAAGATCTCTCCCGACGGCAGCGCGAACGGCTTCGACGACGGCCACGTCGTCGCGCCAGTCGGCGTGATGAAAACGAATCTTGACTGCCTTGACCCCGGCGTCGCGAAGCGCCACACACCGGCGCGCGCGCTCGGCCGGCTCGACGAGCTCGCCGCTCGACGCATAGGCGAGCAGGCAGTCCGAGCGACCGCCGAGGAGCTTCCAGACAGGTTGCTCCGTGGCCTTGCCAACGAGATCCCAGACCGCGGCCTCGGCGATCCAGGGGCGGCCGCCGTGGAAGTCGACGGTCTCGCAGATCTCACGGACGAGCTCCGTCCGGAGCGGGTCGAGGCCGACGAGGAACGACTCGATCTGGGCGTGATCCGGCAGGGCATCACCGCTCGCCCAGCCCGAGAGGCCCTCGTCCGTGTGGACACCAACGAGCGTTGCAACCTGATGATCGCGAGGGATCGGATCCCAGGCTGCGCGAAACGGCGGGTCGAAGTCGACGCGGTAGCGTCGTTGCTCGACGGATGTGATGCGCATCAGCTGCCGCTGTAGAACGGATTCTGAAGTGTGTCACGTCGCTCGACGAGGGCCGCGGCGGCAGAGGGATCGCGCCCCGCGACGCACAGCCCGATCGCCTTCCGGACCGCCGCACGATTGGCCTTGCGCACCGCCGTCTCATCGCTCGCGCGCTCGTCGACCCAAACGGCGACGAGCACGTAGAGATCACCCGTTGCCGCGATGACGCCGTCGGCGACAGCGTCGAGCACGCCCTGGCCGATCCCGAGTTGGGCGGCACCCCAGGTCATCGTCTGATGAAGATCCTTGGTAGCCGTCGCCTTGTTCATCATCAGCGTCGGCGGCCAAATCGGCTCGTAGTCAGCTTGTGTCGCCCCGACGCAGCAAAGGACGGGCGTATGCCCGGGGGACGGCTGGGCGAACATCGTTAGCGCAGCGGCCGCGGTCGTGCTCCCCCGACGAGCGAGCACGACGTTGACATGACTCCCGTTCGGAGCTGCGCCACCCCAGCCCTCGCCGACACGGCCGTCCAGATCATCGAGGTTCATCGTTCTCCTTGCGGTTCGTGGTTGGTCAGGTGCTCCGTCGTCGAGTCGTCACGCATTCAGGTCGAGCACGACTCGAAGCGCTTCGCCACTTCTCATCAGCTCGAACCCACGAGCGACCTCCTCGAGCGGCAGGTGGTGGGACACGAGCCGGTCGAGCGGAAGGCGTCCCGCCTGATAGAGCGCGAGCGTGGTGCCGAAGTCGCGTTCGGGTCGGGATGACCCGTAGATCGAGCCGAGGACCCGCCGCTCCATTCGCGGGATCGACAACGCCGGCAGCGTCAGAACGGCGTCCTCGCGCGGGATCCCGATCAGCACGGCAGCACCTCGCGCCCTCGTCGAGAGGAATGCAGCGGTCATGGCCTCGGGCCGCCCCGTCGCCTCGATCGCGTAGTCGACACCTCCTCCTGAGGCATCGCGGATCGCCTCGGCGGTCGCCTCCGCCGAGCCGGCCCAGAGCACGCCGTCCGAGGCACCGAACGTGCGCGCAGTATCGAGTTTGGTCGCCGTTGCGTCCACCGCGATCACCGGTTCGGCGCCAACCGCCACCGCGGCCATGAGGGCGGAAAGGCCGACACCGCCACAGCCGATGATCGCGACGCGGTCCCCCGGCCGGACCCCGGCTGTGCGCCAGACAGCCCCGACGCCCGTCGTCACAGCGCAACCGACGAGTCCCGCCACGGCAAAGGGAATATCAGTCGGAATCGGCACGCACGACTTCTCGGGAACGACGCACGCGTCCGCGAAGGTCGAGAGGAACGAGTAGTGATACACCGGGTCTCCCGAACGAGAGAGTCGCGTTGTCCCGTCCATGAGTCCGCCCGTTCCCATGGCCGGCCAGGCCGCGGAGCAGAGCTGCGGAAGCTCGCGCAGGCATTCTCCGCACGAGCCGCAGGAAGGCGCCCACGAAAGCGCGACGTGGTCGCCGACGCCGACTCGCGTAACGCCGGGGCCGATCGCCTCGACGACACCGGCCCCTTCGTGCCCGAGCACCGCGGGGCAGCGCGTCTCGGCGGTACCGTCGATCGCGTTGAAGTCCGAGTGGCAGACGCCGCTCGCTGCGAGCCGCACGAGAACCTCGGCCGGGCCAGGCGGAGCCAGGTCGAGCTCCTGCACCTCCAGCAAGCCGCCCGTGTGCTCGAGGACTGCGGCGCGAACCTTCACGTGGCGCTACCCGCAGACTCTGGCGTCTCGTGGCCGCGCTGGAGCGTACGAAGCTCCTCGAGTGGGATGTGACAGCGCATCAAGTGGTTCTCTTCGACCTCGATCAGCGGTGGTTCGACATCGTCGCAGATCGCGCCCAGGCGGCGAGGGCAACGGGTGTGGAAAACGCAGCCGCCCGGCGGATTCGCTGCGCTCGGGATGTCGCCTTCGAGCCTGATCCGCTCACGCGGCTCCCCGTCGATCGTCGGAAGCGCCGAGAGCAGAGCCTCCGTGTAGGGATGATGGGGGCCGTCATAGATCGTTTCGGACGGCCCGAGCTCCATCAGCCGCCCGAGGTAGAGAACAGCGATCCGGTCAGAGACGTAGCGCACGACACCGAGATCGTGCGAGATAAAGAGGTACGAGACGCGCTTCTCCGCCTGGAGCTCGACGAGGAGGTTGAGGATCGCCGCCTGCACCGACACGTCGAGCGCCGAGGTCGGCTCGTCACACACAACGAGCTTCGGGTCGCCGGCGAATGCTCGCGCGATCGCGAGCCTCTGTTTGAGGCCACCCGAGAGCTGACCCGGACGGGCACTGACGTATCGCTCGGACAGGCGCACCGCCTGCATCAACTCGTGAAGCCTCGCCTCCGCCGCGTTCCCGGTCAGCCCGGAGAGCTTCTTCAACGAGCGCCGCAGGATGCGCCGCACCTGGTGGCGCCTGTTCAGCGCCGAGTCGGGATTCTGGAAGACGATCTGGAGTGAGCGAAGATCGTCCGACGAGCGCTTCCCGAGCGTTCCGGCCAGCTCACGGCCGTCGAGAACGACCGCCCCGGAGGTCGACGGGATGATCCCGAGGAGAGTGCGGGCAAGGGTGGTCTTTCCGCTCCCGGACTCGCCGACGAGCCCGAGCGTCTCTCCAATCCAGATCTTTGCCGACACACCGACGAGCGCGTGGACATCGTGCCCTCCCTGGGCGAATACCTTTCCGAGATCGTCGAACCGAAGGAGCGGCGGGACGGAGCGATCGACGTTCGGCAGGACGAGATCGGCGCTGAACTCCCGCGGGAGCGTCTGCGCGCGATCGTGGAAATGACAGCGGCTCAGGTGTCCGGCTCCGACAACGTGCGCGTCGGGTTCCTCGGTGTGGCAGCGGTCCTCGGCAAGCGTGCAGCGACCGGCGAACACGCAACCGGGAAGCTGATCGCCCACGTTCGGCATGAAGCCGGGAATCGTGTCGAGTCGCCCGTGATCCTTCCTGACGCCGGCGCGCGGCACGCAGCGGAGAAGACCCACCGTGTAGGGGTGACGTGGGTCACTCAGAAGTGATTCGGTATCTCCTTCCTCGACGAGCCGCCCTGCGTAAAGCACCCCGACGCGATCACACATCTTCTGGATGATCCCGAGGTTATGGCTGATGAAGAGAACCGACGTGTTGAGCTCGGCCTGCAAGCCTGCGACGAGGTCGAGCACCTCGGCTTCGACTGTCGCGTCGAGACCCGTTGTCGGCTCGTCGAGAATAAGCAGCGCTGGATCGGTCGCGAGCGCCATGGCGATAATGACGCGCTGCTGCATGCCTCCCGAGAGCTGGTGCGGGTACCTCCTCATCACCGAGCCGGGATCAGCGATCTGCACCTTCTCGAGTGCCGCGCGCGCGCGATCGGTTGCGTCCGAGCCACTCACCCCGAGCACTTTGAACACCTCGGCCACCTGGTTGCCGATCCGAATCGACGGGTTCAGCGCCGCACCGGGATTCTGGTAGACCATCGACACAGCTTTCGCTCGATGGCGCCGCAATTCGCTCCCGGAGAGCGAGAGCACGTCGCGCCCGTCGATCCGGATCGCCCCGGAGCGAACGAAGCCGTTGCGAGGCAGGTACTGGACGAGCGCGAGCGCCGCGGTCGACTTTCCGCACCCGGACTCACCGACGAGGCCGTATGCCTCGCCTCGCTTGACGCTAAGCGTCAGCCCACGCAGAACCTGACGGTCGCGACCTCTGACCCGGTACACGACGTCGAGTGCGTCGAGCTCGAGGGCAGCGGCGCCGACCTCCGTGGCGATCTCCGTCATGCGAACCTCATCGGTCGAGTACCTGCTGAAGGCCGTCCGCGATCAGGTTGACGCCAACGACAAGACTCGATACGGCTAGCGCAGCGAAGAGCACGGTCCACCAGTAAGTGCCCGAACTGAGGAGCTGGTAGTTGTCGGCGATCTGCAACGACCAGTCCGGCGACGGCGGCTGGACGCCGAAGCCGAGGAACGTGAGGCCGGCGACGGCGAAGATCGCATAGCCCAGTCGCACGGTTGCCTCGACGATGATCGGGCCGGTGATGTTCGGGAGTATCTCGACGAACATGATGTACGGCGAGCGCTCGCCGCGAAGCTTTGCCGCGTCCACGTAGTCGAGCTCTCGCTCCCCTAGGACGGTCGCTCTCACCGTACGGGCGACAACGGGCGTGAAAGCTACTCCGATCACGACGATCAAGGTGGCGTTGGAGCTACCGAGGCCGACGAGTGCCGTGACGGCAAGAACGATCAGCGGGAGCGCGAGAAACGCATCGATTATGCGGCTGATCGACTCGTCCACGAGCCCCCTCGAGTACCCGGTGATCAGCCCGATGATGGTGCCGAAGATGATTCCGACCATCGTGGCGAGCGGCGCGATCTTGAGCGTTTCGCTCGCGCCCACGATCACCCGCGAGAAGACGTCTCGTCCCAGCTGATCCGTTCCGAACCAGTGGGCACTGCTCGGCGCCGCAAGCACGGCGTCGCTCAGTTCGAGCGGGTCGTCGGGGGCGATCGTCGAGCCGAAGAGCGCGCAGACGACCCAGAAGCCGACGATCAGGACGCCGACGATGAGCGTCTTCGACTTCGCGAGCTGACGCAACGTCTCGCGTCGTGCGATATCACGCTCGCGCGGCTGGATCCCAGCCGCTGCCTCGGTCATCGCGCTCATTCGCTTCCCTGTACCCGGATCCGCGGGTTGAAGACGGAATAGAGGACGTCGGCAATGAACGTGGCGACGAGATAGATCACACCGACGATCATGACACCGCTCTCGAGGAGGAGGAAGTCCTTGTTGACGGCCGCCGTGTAGATGCGCTGACCGATGCCGTTGTAGTTGAAGAGCTTCTCGATCACGAGAAGCCCTCCGATCAGGTATCCGACCTGCGTCGCAACGACCGCAATCGTCGGCAGGAGCGAGTTACGCAGGACGTGTCGGCCGACGACCTGCCGCTGACTCAGTCCCTTGAGGTAGGCGGTGCGGGTGTAGTCGGCGTCGACGGACTCCATCACGCTGGAGCGCGTGATCCGGGCGATATAGCCGAACAGGACGGCGACGAGCGCAAAACTCGGAAGGAGGAGATACTCGAGCTGCGTCGGAATACTTGCTCCTTCGGGCGCTGTGGCGGTCACCGGGAGCCACCCGAGGGTGACACCGAAGATCAGGATCAGGACGATCGCCGTCACGAACTCGGGGACGGCGGTCAGCGAGAGACCACCCACGGTGATGACGCGGTCGGTGATCCCGCCGCGCTTGAGACCGGCGATCGTTCCACCGAGAATACTCAGCGGCACGACGAGGACAAACGCTACCGCTGCAAGCTTGAGCGAATTGGCGAGCGCCGGCCCGAGCAGATCCGAGACGGGCACCTGGTATTGCAGCGAGGTTCCGAGGTCACCGCGCAAGAAGTGACTGATCCAGTCCCAATACTGCACCACCAATGGACGGTTGACTCCGAGAGTGTCGTTCAGTCGGTCGACCTGGTCCTGCGAGGCGAACGGCCCGAGAACGTTGCGGCCGACGTCACCCGGCAGAAGCTGGGCCATAACGAAGACGACGACGCTCAGGAGGAACAACGTGATCAGCGCCAAGCCAAACCGCTTGAGAAGGAACTTGGTGATCTCTCGCTCCCGGTTCGGACATCAGGGTGGGTTCCGGGTGTCGGGTCGTCTCAACCCGACACCCGGAGTGAAGTGACTCTAGGCGAGCGAGGTGCGGCTCAGATACACGAGCGCAGAGGCGTCGTGGTTATAGCCCCTGACCTTCTTCGATCCCGCAGCCAGCGAGTTGAAGAAGTACGGGAAGATGAACGGCGTGTCGTTCAAGAGCGTCCGCTGGATCTGACCAGCGTACTTCCGCTGATCGGAGAGAGCGATAGCTCCCAGATACCTGTCGATCACCTTGTCGAGCGCCTTGTTCTTGTACTGCGCTTCGTTCCAGATGCTGCACGACTTGACCTCGGACGAGAGGTAGACGTTCGGCACCGATCGCCCGCCCCAACCGGTCAAGGTCATCGGCCCGTTGAGCCATGGCGTGTTGCCGTATTTGCACGGGGCAGACCACTGGGTCCCGGCGAAGAACTGTGCATCGGTCTGGAGCTGCAGAGCCAGGTTGACCCCGATCGCCTTCGCCGCCCGCTGCATGATCTGAGCCAGCTGTGGCATCTCGCCGTTCTTCTGCACGATGAACGGAACCTTGAACCCTCGCGCGTAACCGGCCTGTGCGAGCAGCTTCTTCGCGAGGGGGATGTTCTTCTCCCGCTGCGGAACGCTCAGGTTCGTGGACGGGTAGACGGGAGCGAACGGCGAGTCATTCCCGATGTCGGCGTACTTGTTGAACAGGGTCTTGACGGTCGCGGGCCGGTCGATCGTCAGGGCAATCGCCCGCCGGACACGCCTGTCCTTGAGGGGATTGTTGAGGT